>JBFHPZ010000052.1:0-9869 GCA_041592495.1 Gammaproteobacteria bacterium
GATGACCAGATGCGAATCATTCAGGCTAATCCTGCCTATTTTCGCTGTGCCGACAAACCCGCCGACCAGGTGCTGGGGCAATTTTATTACGAAGTGTTTCCCCGCCGCGATAAACCCTTGACGACATGCCTTGATTTTCCAGAACAGATCCATACCGAAGGGGAAGAGCTGGTATTGCCTTCAGGAGAAGTTTTTGTCTCCCGCTCTTTTGGCATCAAACGTGCCGATGGATCATTCAGACATGCTATTCATATTTTGGAAAACGTGAGCGATATTCGTCGTGCCGAGAGTCGGCGACGCATCCTGAGCCGGGCGGTAGAGCAGGCGAGTGAAGGTATCGTCATCCTCCATGCCGATAAACATATTGCGTATGCGAATCCGGCTCTTTGTGAATTGCTCGGCTGTAATCATCAGAAAATCGAAGGCGCGCCCATTGAAAAACTGGTCTCAAAGGAGTTTATCACCCGCATACAACATGCCCTGGACAATTCGGATAATGGTCAAGGCCACCCGGAAGAACTGGAATTGCGGGCGGTAAATGGCAGTCATGTGCCCGTTTACCTGAGCGCGAGCGTCATTCACGATGAACAGGAACAACTGAGTGGCTATGTTATTACCGTCCTTGATTTGAGCGAACTCAAGCATGCCGAGGCTGAGTTGACCTATCGAATAGGATTTGAATCGGTATTGGCCTCGATTGCCTCACGATTTGTCTCCACTGAAGCAGCATCACTGAATCATGAAATTAATGCAGCATTGCAGTCGCTGGGTGAGTTTGCTGGCGTGGACCGGGCTTACCTGTTCGACTACGATCAGATTCATGGCACCATCAACAATACCCATGAGTGGTGCGCAGCAGGCATCACACCACAACGGGAACGCGTGCAGAATGTTTCTTTCGAAACAAGTTTCCCATGGCTGTCAAAGCGACTGCTCAAGGGAGAAGTGATACATGTACCTAATCTATCAACGCTACCCGATGAAGCCGAGTGTGAAAAAGCGGAGTTTCAGGCCCAGTCCATACGGTCTCTGGTGTTGGCACCCATTAATTTTAGCGGCCGTTTTGCCGGGTTTATCGGTTTCGATAATGTTCGGGAGCAACGGGTTTGGGTTGAAGAGGACATACGTCTGCTGAAAGCCACGGGCGAAGTCATAGCCAATGCCATAGAACGTGTCGAGGCCATGGCTGAAGTGCAACGCAGTGAGGCCAGCCTGGCTGAAGCGCAACGCATTGCCCATATCGGTAACTGGGATTGGAATATCGAAAACAACACCCTGTCATGGTCTGATGAAATTTATCGCATTTTCGGTTTAACACCCCAGCAGTTTGGCGCCAGTTATGATGCCTTTATGGCGTCGGTGCACCCCGAAGATCGTCAGCTTGTTAAAGATGAAGTAAACAAGGCGCTGCAACGACAAAGCCAATACAGTATCGATCACCGCATTATTCATCCCGACGGTACCCAGCGCACCGTACATGAAATGGGCCGGGTATTTTTTGGTGCGGACAATAAACCGGTTCGTATGATTGGTACCGTGCAGGATGTGACCGATTTACATGAAGCAGAGCAGGAATTAAAGCGCCTTAATCGGGCCTTGCGTACCTTGAGTGCCGGCAACACAACACTGGTTCACGCCGTGAATGAACAGCAACTATTACAGGATATTTGCAAGGTTCTTATCGAGACCGGTGGCTATCGTTTTGCCTGGGTGGGTTATGCCCAGAACGATGAACATAAATCCGTGCAGCCCATGGCTTTTGCCGGCTTTGAAGAAGGCTATTTACAGCATGCAAATATAAGCTGGGCGGATGATCAATATGGCCATGGTCCTACTGGCTCAGCCATCCGCAATGGAAAAGCCGTAATCGCCCGAGACATCGCCACCGATCCCAGTTTTACACCCTGGCGTGAAGAAGCGCTGAGGCGGGGATTCGCCTCGGTTATCGCCCTGCCGCTGGAGTCCGGTGGTAGACAGTTCGGAGCGCTGACGATTGATTCGACCGATTCAGATGCCTTCGATCCACATGAAGTCACGCTGCTGACCGAGCTTGCCAATGATCTGGCTTTCGGCATCCGCACCCTGCGCAGTCGTGCTGAACGTGAACGTGCCGAATTAGCATTGGAAGCCAGCGAGCAGCGTTATCACGAGCTTTATGAATCAGCACCTACTGCCTATATTTCAGTGAATGCTGAAACCGCTTCATTGATGCAATACAACAGCGCATTGATCGATATTCTTGGCTATAGTCGCGAAGCCCTGGCAACAATGAATGTATTCGACCTTTATGCGGATACACAGGACGGTTTGCCCAAGGCAAAACAGTTATTTGCCAAATTCCAAAAGGGCAAAAGCGTGCGTGATGCTGAGTTACAAATGCGCCATAGCGATGGTCATCCAGTCTGGGTTTCCCTGTCGGTGGACCCGGTATTCGATGACAAGGGAGAAGTGGTTGAAAGTCGTTCCAGCATTATCGATATCTCCAAGCGCAAACAGGCAGAAGAGGAACAGCTCAAAATTGCCGAGCAGCTTCAGCGGTCTTTGGTGCAGGCCATCCGGGCTATTTCTATCACCATTGAAAAACGTGATCCCTATACAGCAGGCCACCAGGAACGGGTTGCACAGCTAGCCGTCGCCATAGGTCAAAAACTGGGTTTAAATGACTTCCAGCTGGAGGGTTTACGCCTGGGGGCCCTGATTCACGATATTGGCAAAATCTATGTACCGACCGAAATTCTCAATAGACCGGGCCGGTTGGATGAAGCCCAGTTCAATCTGATCAAATCCCATCCTCGCGTAGGCTTCGATATCATCAGCGGTATCGAATTTCCCTGGCCACTGGCGGAAATGGTGGTTCAGCATCACGAACGTCTGGATGGTACCGGCTACCCGCAGGGTTTGAAGGATGGCGATATTTTGCTGGAATCACGCATTCTGGCTGTAGCCGATGTGGTTGAAGCCATGGCTTCGCATCGTCCCTATCGTCCTGCCTTACCGCTGGAAGTGGCCATGGACGAAATCGTCAAGCATAAGAATCAATGGTATGACCCAGAAGTTGTTGAGATTTGCCTGACTCTATTCCATGAAGAAAATTTCACATGGGTGCATGAAGGGGGCTAAAGGCCATTTAGCAATGTATTCCTAAATAGCCTGATTAAGTACGCAGTTCCTCAAATTTGTATTCAATTATGTCTTAACCGCTTTCCATTATTTCCCGTTCATAGTTCAAGATAAATCATCAACCTCAAAAATAACCTGCTCTCACATGTTGACAGTGAAGTGAGAATATACAAAGATAGTAATCAGTTACTATCTTTTGTCGATAGGGTTATACCCAAGTATTTCTGCATGCCCTATCTGATGACGTCATCCCGGAGCTAGTTGTAAAAATCTGATCAAAGTTATGACGGTCAATCTTGAGTATCTTGATCCCGTCGCGGTTTGACTTGTTAGGTTCTTTTCAAAAGTTCGGGGGACTAGTAAGTATCCAATTTCACTGAATTGATTTGGTGCGGGAAACAGACTCCATTCAGACGGTGCACTCTTTAAAGGAGAATGGCATGAAGGTTACGTTTTTTGGTGCAGCCCGTGAGGTTACGGGGTCGAGTTATCTGGTTGAAACGGAATCAGTACGCTTTCTGGTGGACTGCGGCATGTTTCAGGGTGGACGTGAAGCACCGGCGCGCAACCGACGGCCATTTGGTTTTGATCCGGCCACGCTTGATTTTGTGCTGGTCACCCATGCGCATATTGATCACAGCGGCTTGTTGCCTAAACTCATGCTGGCCGGTTTTAGCGGACCGATTTATACCACCGAGGCCACCGCTGATCTGTTGAAGGTCATGTTGCCTGACAGCGGTCATATTCAGGAGGCGGAAGTGCAGCGTTTCATGCGTCGGCGCAAGGCATCTAAACGCACACCACCGGCGCCCATTTATACCGTTCAGGATGCGCAGCAATGCCTAAGCCTGATGCATCCGGTTCAATATGACAAACGCCTCGAGCCACATGCGGATGTTGTCTGCAGCTTCCGTGATGCTGGCCATATTCTGGGATCAGCCATTATCGAAATATGGGTCACACACAATAACAAGCAAACAAAACTTGTCTTCTCTGGCGACCTTGGTCAACCCGGGCAACCAATTTTACGTGACCCGACACTGATTGAAGATGCAGACGTTTTATTCATCGAATCCACTTATGGTAATCGCCTGCATAAAGACCTGCCGGCAACCCTGGACGAGCTTGGCCAGGTGATAGAACAGACGCTGTATGCAAAGAATGGCAATGTCATCATACCGGCCTTTGCAGTCGGTCGAACCCAGGAGATTATTTATCATCTGCATCAACTGACCCAGCAGGGACGTCTGCTAAATCTTAATATTTTCGTCGACTCACCTATGGCCACAGCCGCGACCCGTGTAACCCAGAAATATATGGCGTTGTTTGATGAAGAAGCGAAGCAGCTTGCAGATTGGTACGCTGCAGGTCGCAATCTGCCGAGTTTGCGCTTTGTTGGCAGTGTCGATGAGTCCATCGCACTTAATCAGGTCCGCTCCGGTGCCATTGTTATTTCTGCAAGCGGTATGTGTGATGCCGGTCGTATTAAGCATCACTTACTCCATAATCTTGGGCGGCGTGAGTGTTCAATATTAATCACTGGTTTTCAGGCACAGGGCACACTTGGTCGACGACTGGTGGATGGTGCCACGCGAGTCAGTATCTTTGGCCAGAAAATCCCGGTGCGTGCTTCGATACACACGCTGGGCGGGTTCTCGGCACATGCCGATCAGGCTGCACTTTTAAATTGGGTTGGCGGATTCAAGCGACCACCGCATCAAACGTTTGTGGTGCATGGTGAAGAAACCGCAGCGCTTACATTTGCGGAACGCCTGAGGACTGACCTTGGCTGGTCAGTAACGGTACCTGAGCCCGGCCAGAGTGTGCAGTTATGAGTCGGTTTATGGTTACGGCTATTTCCATTTAAGCGATCACATGTAGGAGAGCATTATGCAAGGCAAAAAAAATATCGCGGCGGGTTTCCTGTTTCTGGCCAGCTTTATGATCTATGGCTTCGTCATGATCTATCTACGGGACTTTGCACCCGGTAAGGAGCAGTGGATAGCCGAGTATGGCATCGGCAAACATTTCGAATCACGACTGGCTCACGTACACGGCGGTCTGTTTGCTTTCATTAATATCGTTGTCGGTTATCTATTATTGCGATTACCCGTCGATGAGTTTTCGGCGAAAGGGATTTCATGGCTTACGCTGGTCGGTATGCTGATGCCGATCGGGATACTTGCCGAAATACTGCTCGGTGTACCCCCGGTGATGGTGCTATTGGGTGGCATTTCGATAGTGGTTGCAATGATCTGGTTTGGTCTTGCAGCAATGCGCCTGGATTTGCCAAAGGGTAACAGCGGTCGGTAACGACCATAGAGATCTAATCATGACAAATGATGTGACTTCAGGTAATGAACGCGAGCAGAGGCTAGCCGAGATCAAGGCAGGTTCTTCCTATCGTCTGGCCTATGAGGATCAGGATTTTCTGCTCAGCGATGAGCTGCGGGCAGTGCGGTTACAACTGGAGCTAATGAAGCCCGAGTATTACCTGCGCCAGCAGAATGTGCGCTCCACAATCGTGGTATTTGGCAGCGCCCGTTTGCAATCACCGGCACAAGCTCAGGCGCAACTGGCAGCGTTACAGGAGCAAGCCCGGACCCACCCCGATGATCCAGCGCTGGTAACAAAGATCAGCGCCGCTCGCCGGAATGTTGAGTACTCGCGTTATTACGAAGAGGCACGCAACTTCAGCGAGCGCGTTTCGCGTCGTTTTCAGCAACAGGGTCGGCGGGATTTTGTAGTGGTGACGGGTGGTGGACCAGGGATTATGGAAGCGGCGAACCGGGGGGCTTTCGACGCCGATGCGCGCAGCATTGGCCTTAATATTACCCTGCCGCCCGAACAGGAACCCAATTCATATATCAGTCCGGACCTGTGCTTCCAGTTTCGCTATTTTGGGCTACGCAAAATGCATTTCCTGCTGCGTGCCAGGGCATTGGTTGCATTTCCAGGTGGCTTTGGCACTTTCGATGAACTGTTCGAAACACTCACCTTGATACAAACCGGCAAGGTTGAGCGCATGCCAGTGGTTCTTGTGGGTGAACAGTTCTGGCGTCGAGCCATAGACTTCGAGTTTCTGCTGGAGGAGGGAATGATAGGCCGACAGGATATAGACATATTCACTATTGTGGATACGGCTGACGAGGCAATAGCCGTGTTGCAGGATTTTTATCGAGGGGAGCCTCCGGTCTAGTCCTGGGCCTGGTGTTGGATCATCTATTCGGGATAAGTGCTTCGAATACAAGATGATCTGGCCTGATCAACCCCATGCAGTAAACACTTTTCATTTTAAGGAATAAGTATGGCTTTCACCTCTATAAAAACAAAATATTGGTTACGGGCCCTGGCCCTCGTGGCTATTGCATTTGGCCTGTTAACGATCAAGGAAGGCGGCACTGTTCTGTTCGGCAGTGAGGCGGAACGTGCAATGGCTGGAAACTATGTGCCGTTTGTACTCTGGTTCAATTTTGTGGCGGGCTTCGCCTATGTCATTGCGGGTTTCGGGTTGTGGATGCAACAGCGCTGGGGCGTTTGGCTGTCCATCATGATTACTGCTGCCACCGCTTTCACCTTTGCAGCATTTGGCGTGCATGTGTTTACTGGCGGACTTTACGAGTTACGCACGGTCGTTGCGATGAGCATGCGTTCAGTTGTGTGGTTAGTCATTTCGTTTATAGCCTGGCAGCAATTTAAGGCGAGCAGCAAACAATCATGAAAATCGCATTTCCCGGAGGGTATATTTAACTGGAAACAGGTTTGTTTTCATCAAACATCTTTTTCGGATATCTGTTGCTGCATCAATTGGCTGCCAGTGAGTCATTCAAAATATAATTTGACATCAAATCCTGAATAAGGAAAGATAGTAATTAATTACTATCTTTATGGGATGTTATGTCAAATAATACCAGGCATTTGCCTGCCGATGAGCGTCGCGCTGTCACTGTTGAGGCTGTGGTAGAACTCGCCGCCAGGCAAAACCCAAGCGATATCACCACCGCAGCCATAGCCAGGCACATGAACCTGACTCAGGGCGCGTTGTTTCGTCACTTCACCAATAAAGAAGCTATCTGGCAAGCTGTGATGGAATGGGTTGCGGAACGCTTGTTGGCACGTATAGACAAGGCAGCAAAAGTCGCTGAAACGCCATTGGCAGCACTGGAAGCTGTGTTCATGACCCATATTGAATTCGTCTCTGCACACCCCGGTGTACCCCGTATGCTGTTCGGTGAATTACAGCGTGCCGAAGATACTGCGGCCAAGTGCATGGCGCGCACTCTGATACAGAAATATGAGGAACGGCTGGTGCTATTGATAGATAGGGGCAAGGCCGAAGGGGAAATTGATTCTGGTGTGGATACGGTATCGGCAGCAACCCTTTTTATTGGCACCATACAGGGTCTGGTCATGCAGTTATTGCTGGCAAGTGATAGTGCTGCCATGCCGGACAAGGTTCCGGGTATTTTTGCTATGTATCGTCGATGCATTAAGGGCAAGGTATGAAAATTATTTTTCAAAAGGCAATTATTCTGCCGTTGATTGTTATTCTCGCTATCGTATTGGTGGTCTTCAAGGTGATGACAAAACCACCAGTCGATCATCAGGTACTGCAGTTTCCTACCAGAACAGTGGAAGTTATTACCGCTAAGAAGCTTCCTTTCCGTTACCGTGCAATAGCTTTTGGTAATGTAGAGCCTGCTGTTTTGCTGAATGCTAAAACAGAAGTCAGCGGCAAGATTAGCTATATTCATCCTTCATTGAAAAAAGGCGCCAGCCTGGCCAAAGATACTGTGGTGTTACGCGTTGAGCCCACTACCTTTGAGTTTTCGCTGGATCAAAGCAAGGCGGGTTTGGCCGGTAGCCAGTCTTCTCTCAAACAACTCGAAGTGGAGGAAAAGAGTACCCGCCGTTCTCTCGAAATTGCCAGGAAGAATCTACAGACCGGTGAAAAAGAACTGGATCGGTTGCTCAGTATCTGGGAGAAACGCTTAATTGCCCGCTCCACTGTTGATGCAGAAGAACAAAAGGTTTTGTTACTGCGTCAGCAGGTAGAGGATTTACAGGGGAAGTTGTCCAGCTTCAGCAGTCGTAAATCTGCCACCGAGGCACAAATCAAACAGTCTAAAACCCAGCTTGCTCAAAGCCAGGACACACTGGGACGAACCGAAATTGTGCTTCCATTTGATGCCCGTATCGGCAAGGTATTAGTAGAAAAAGGTGAGTATATTTCTGTTGGCAGCGTGTTGTTTGAAGCACTGGGCACACAGGCTGTTGAAATTAGTGCGCAGTTACCGGTGCGTCAGTTTTATCCAATGCTGATGGGATTAGAGATGCACGGAATAAATATGCAAGACCCGATGGCCTTGCAAACAGCGTTAACGCAAATACAGCTGGATGCTCACGTCAGCCTGGTTGGATATGAAAATACGAATGCAAAATGGCAGGGAGAATTGCTCCGTATTGGTGAATCAATAGATCCCGACCGGGATACGCTTGACCTGGTTGTTGCAGTCAATAATCCCTATGAAGGCGTCATTCCAGGCGTCCGCCCTCCCTTGTTAAAAGGTATGTATGCCGCTGTTGAGTTTTTTACTCCACCGCGAGAGTTACTGGTGCTGCCAAGAAAAGCCATCCACCAGGGACGTGTTTATATTGCCAAAGCCAATAAACTCGGAACAGGTTATGAGATGGAAATTCGACCGGTGAATGTTCTTCATAAACAGGGCCAATTGGTGGTGGTCGATAATAGCGTCAACGAGGGTGAGAAAATTATTATCACCGATGTCATTCCTGTGATCGAGGGCTTGCCATTAAGTCCAGTAGTTGCCGAAGAATATGAAGCTCAGCTGGCCATAGATGCCGCGAGTTCACAGGATATAAATCAAAACGATAAGAACACTAAATCTCTAAAGAACGTCGATCAGTTATTACCTGGTGACTTGCCTGAAGGTACTGGGCAATGATTCGCTATTTTGCGGCACATCCCACCATTAGCAACATCCTGTTAATGGCCATTGTTGCCATTGGTTTAAACTCCTTAAGTAGTCTTAATAAAGAATCCTTTCCGTTGCTTAAGCCCAGCAAGGTGCAGGTCTCGGTTGCATATCCCGGCGCAAGTTCAGCCGATGTTGAAGATGGTATTTGCAATCCACTGGAAGATGCCACTGATGGCATCAGTTTTTTGAAAGAGCAGGAATGTGATGCACGGGATGATATTGCAATATTTACTCTGGAAATGCAGGAAGCGGGTGACATACGGGTATTTACCGATGACATAAAAACGGAAATCGATGCCATCCAGAATTTCCCCGACAACATAGAAGACCCGGTGATCATACAACTGGGCAGAATCAACGATGTTGCTAATATTCTCATCACCTCGGAAAAATTAACACCCACGGAATTAAAAGCACTGGCTGAATATTATCGCGACCGACTGGTGGCTATGCCGGAAATTCCCATCGTAAGCCTGGATGGCTTTTCCACACATCAGTTGCAGGTGTTGATTCAACCCGATACCCAGCAAAAATACAATCTGAGTGTGGAAGACATTGCCGGTTTAATTGCCACACAGGCACTGGAGTTACCAGCCGGTATTCTGGAAGCCACGGAAACCTCCTATCAAATTCGTTTTGATAACAGTCGAAAGACTGCAGATGAACTGGCCAATCTGATTATTATCAATACCCCCGAAGGTGGTGAAATCAGGCTGGGAGATATTGCCAGGATTGAAGATAAATTTGATA
>JBFHPZ010000053.1:0-9621 GCA_041592495.1 Gammaproteobacteria bacterium
AGACCAAGACGGATACGTTGAAACGGTGCTGCCAGTTCTTCGTTATTCAGATGCAATATAACGATCCAGCTGACCAGCTGGTTACTGTAAGGATAAAACTCCTGATAAAAATAGCGTTGTGCCTTATCGCTGTGGATGTAGGTGCCAAAGCGATTTTGCTGTATTTGATTCCACAGGTCCTCGTCCATGTGGCTTTGCATTTTTATAGCAATTTCATGGGGCTGATCAAATTTGATATTGTCGTCATCGCTGTACAGCATCATGCCATGGCGTTGCGGATTGTTTGGATTAAGCTCGGCAATGGTAACGCGAAAATTGTTACTACGGGGAATGGCTTCCAGCATGTGATCGAGTTGATCGCCCAGGGCTCGCGCCGAGAGAAAACCAATGGTGCGGCCACTCTCATTTGCCAGCGGTACGATGGAGTTAAACAGTGATAGCTCCTGGCCACTGACATAATCACGCTTGCTCAGAGGCAATAAGCCATACACCAGCTTGTAGGGCATGAGCTGTCGCATCCAGTCCAGAAAGCTATCATCCACCAGTTCTTCTTCGGCAAAGGGTACATCATCCATGCTCTCAAACATGGCGGGTAAATGTTTACCGAAACGCACCTTGACCAGGGTGTTGCCATCTATATCCAGCACCCGTACCGTATCCAGTCCTGGCACGGAATGTTGAAATCCGGCGAGGAAGTCATTAAGTTTTTGCACTTCTTCAAAGTAGTTGGGGTGAAGGTCACCATCGGCAGCGGCTTCCAGTGTTGGAAAAAATCCTTTCATGGCGGGCGAGGTGGCCAGTGAAATGATGACCTCGCGCTCGAAATTCATGCGGAAGTTGATTTCGGAGACAATGTTTTCCATGCTGCTCTGGATATTGCCATCCACATTTTTTTTATGCAGGTGTTCGCTATAGGCAGTGATTCCCAGAATCAATGCGGTTAGCGGAAGTATGGTGGCTAATGAAACCCAGAGAAAAATGCTGCTTTTTAATCGCATAAAGTAAGATAATACATGCTTTGATATGAAAGATAGAGAATAGCAATGGGATTATTTCAGACAAGGCGGATATTAATTTTTCTGGCCCTGCTAACTTTCATTACACTGTCTTCAGCCTGTGGCAAAACCGGTGACTTATACTTGCCGGATGAAACACCCGAGCCGCAAGGCACACAAACACAACAATAACCTGATTTCCGGAAAGTAACTACGATGGATTATTTCGAATATCGTAACGGTCGATTATGTGCCGAAGATGTGGATCTGCATGCACTGGCCCAGCAACACGGCACGCCTTTATATGTGTATTCGCGCGCCACACTGGAACGTCACTGGCGTGCATTCGATGCGGCCTTTGGCGAACAGCCCCATCTGGTGTGTTATGCCGTTAAGGCCAATTCCAGCCTGGCCATTCTAAATGTACTGGCACGCCTGGGATCGGGCTTCGATATTGTTTCCGTCGGCGAGCTGGAACGTGTGCTCAAGGCCGGTGGTGATGCCCGTAAGGTGGTGTTCTCCGGTGTCGGTAAAAAACCGGATGAAATGCGTCGTGCGCTGGAGGTGGGTATTCGCTGTTTCAATGTGGAATCGGAAGCCGAGCTGCAATTACTGAATCAGGTGGCAGGTGAAATGGGTGTAAAAGCGCCGGTTTCATTGCGGGTGAATCCGGACGTGGATGCCCAGACCCACCCCTATATTTCCACCGGTCTCAAGGAAAACAAATTTGGTATTGCCCATGATGAGGCCATTGCCGTATATCTGCGAGCCCATGCGATGGAGCACATTCGCATTGAAGGTATCGATTGCCATATTGGTTCCCAGCTGACCACGGTGACACCTTTTGTGGATGCCTTGCGTAAGGTACTGGCACTGGTGGAACAGTTGGCGCAAAAAGGTATTCATTTACATCATCTGGATCTGGGTGGTGGATTGGGTATTCGTTATCGTGATGAAAATCCACCTTCCCCGGCGGAACAGGTGGCGGCACTGATGAAAGAACTGAAGGGCCATAAGGCGGAAATCCTGGTGGAACCGGGCCGAGCCATCGTCGGCAATGCCGGCCTATTGCTCACCGAGGTGCTGTACCTGAAACATACCGAACATAAAAATTTCGCCATTATCGACGCCGCCATGAACGATTTGATGCGGCCAGCACTGTATGGTGCCTGGCAGCAGATTATTCCAGTGCTGCCCCGGGAAGGTGAAGGCAAGACCTATGATCTGGTGGGCCCGGTGTGTGAGACCGGCGATTTCCTGGGCAAGGAGCGAGCACTGAATTTACAGCAGGGGGATCTGCTGGCGGTACGTTCTTCCGGTGCTTATGGGTTTTCCATGAGCTCTAATTACAATACCCGACCCCGGGCCGCAGAAATCATGGTGGATGGCGCAAAGGCCTCAGTGATTCGCCAGCGCGAAACCCTGGATCAGCTTATGGCCGGTGAATCGATCCTGCCTGACTAGTCCCAAATCTGCAGCCTGTTTCCGGGCTGCAGAATCTTTGGTTTTAATCTATATCTAATTCAGTGTGATACCCGTCAAGGTTTTTTGCCAAAATTGTCAGGTATCCGTGGATTTGTCATGACATTTCATGACAAACAGATGCTCCACTCAGCCTTATCGAGTGGTGATTTTTAGTCCTATCTATCTGATTATTAAGGTCGGATTCGTTTGTTGAATGGTTTGGCACAATGCCTGCAAACAATAACCTTACCTAAACATACAGGAGTCGTTAATGAAACACTTGCCCGGAATAGTTTTCCTATTGATGTTGTTGTTGTCCCCTTCCTTGACATGGGCCGAAGAAACTTCGGCGGGTGGCACTGGAGAGGCTACTGCAGAGCAAACAGGTTCCGATGGCAAGGCAGTCGTACCAGAGAAAAAGAAAAAAGCTAAAAAACCAGGTGCTTCAACTGAGGATGAACCTGATTGTGATTAAAGCTTCAGGCTTGCCAAAGCCATCACTATAAAAAACCACCATCGTTAGGAGTCTCAAAATGAAATTTAAAACCCTTTTGGCTTCATCTGTTATTGCTCTGGGTCTGGCAACAGCCAGCTTTGCAAATGCAGAAGACTTAAAAGTAAAAATCACTTCTGATCTTGCCAGTGTGACTGTCAAACACAATGGCAAGAATGTGAAGATCATGCGTAATCAGGATAACAAAAACACAGTTAATCCTGCATTCGCTGCAACTTCACGTAACTGCCCACCCTTCTGTATTAATCCCATCTCACTGGGCCATGGCGTGGAAACCATTGGTGAAGTTGAAATGCTGCATTATTTGAAAAAAATGAGCGATGGTGACAGCTCCATTCTGGTCATTGACTCACGTACTCCAGACTGGGTTGAACGCGGCACGATTCCCGGCGCCATCAACCTGCCCTGGACCAAGTTGAATCCAGCCAAGGGCGCAGATCCTATTTCCATTGCCGATATCATGACCAAACAGTTTGGCGTGAAAGAAATGGAAGGCCTGTGGAATTACAGCGATGCCAAAACTCTGGTTATGTTCTGTAATGGCATGTGGTGTGGTCAGTCACCCAATAACATCGAAAACCTGCTGAAATTTGGTTATCCCGCTGACAAACTGAAATGGTATCGTGGTGGTATGCAGAACTGGGAAAACCTGGGTCTGACCACTGTTAAACCCTGATTTGTATCTCCATCTTTAATGCTTTGCATTCGCCCCTCTTCATTATTGAAGAGGGGTTTTTTATTTGATCTGTTAAATTTTTCATTGCTTGAGATGGCGATAAATCGTGCGTTCACTCACCCCGAGTAAACGTGCAGCCTTGGTGCGATGACCGTTGCACATACGCAAAGCTTCTTGAACCTGCTCATCGGTAAGTCGACTGCTGGCTGTGCTATTCCGATTCAGCGGTGCAGACATGATGTTGTTGGTTGCCGTTTGTGGCGTTGTCTGGCGTTCTTCAAATACCAGATCATCGATTGAAATGTAATTACCCGCTGCCAGGATCATGGCGCGCTCCATGATGTTGCGGAGTTCGCGCACATTGCCCGGAAAATCATGACTCAATAATTTCTCAATGACTTCCGGTGACAGAGGTATCTGGTTTTCACCTTCATCTATTCGCTTGAGAAAATATTCGGCAAGATCCGGTATGTCTTCCTTGCGCTCGCGTAAAGGGGGCACTTTCACCGGGAACGCACTCAGGCGGTAATACAAATCTTCACGAAACTGTTTCGATTTAAGCATGTCCTGGGGATCAGGATTGGTGGCGGCAATGATACGCACATCCACCTTGATATAGTCGGTGCCACCAATTCGGCGAATGGTGCCGGTTTCCAGCACACGAAGCAGCTTGGTTTGTAAATGCAATGGCAACTCACCAATTTCATCAATGAACAAGGTGCCTTTATTAGCGGCTTCAATCAGGCCGATTTTGCGAATTTCGGCACCTGTGAAAGCGCCTTTTTCATAACCGAATAATTCACTTTCAATCAGCGACTCACCCAGCGCACCACAATCTACAACCATAAACGGTTGTGCGCTGCGATTGGAATGCTGATGTATATAACGTGCTGCACAATCTTTACCGGCGCCACTCTCGCCTAACAGAAAAACCGAAGAATGGGTTGGCGCCACGCGATACAAAATGCTGATTAAACGTAATATGGGTTTAGAACGACCTATCAGAATCCGCTCGTCATCATCGTCATGCTCGGGTAAGGGGTGAATGGTTTCACCCATATACACGACCTTGCCATTGGCATCATGAATTGGCGCGGCTGAAATCTGTACATGCTCCTCATGGCCATGGGTGCAGTGGATGTGCATGACATTCACCGATTTACCGGTTTCGATTACGGCTTCCAGTGGACAGTGTTCGCCATTCTGACTGCAGGGTCGATCAATGCGGTGGGACACTTCATAACAATGTTTGCCGACAATATCATCCGGCCCTACCTGGTAGTGTTCGCGGTAGTGCTGATTGGCGGAAACAATGTGAAATTCCCGGTCGATGATGACAAAGGGTTCCGGAAATAAATCGATGATGGCTTCACAGGTTGGCTTGACCGGTTGATGTGGCATGTGGCAGTCCTGTCATGACATTGTCTGACAAGAATGGCCCCGCTACCAACTGTTGTCAATGTGTCCAGATCAAGGCAATGTGTAATGAATCCATGCGTGTAGGGTAAGGTTTTAGTGGTACTGCCAGCCTGTCTTTGAAATCGCAATAGTTTTTCCATTAGATCATAGGGTATGCTTGGCCAATGAAACTGAATTTCAGCAAAATGCATGGCCTGGGTAATGATTTCGTTGTCATCGACGCAATCCGGCAATCCATTAATTTAACCACCGAGCAGGTGAAGTTTCTGGCTGATCGCCGTTTTGGTATCGGTTGTGATCAACTGTTGCTGGTGGAAAAACCACAAACTGACCAGGCGGAATTTCGTTATCGAATTTTCAATGCTGACGGTGGTGAAGTGGAGCAATGCGGCAACGGCGCCCGTTGTTTTGCACGTTATGTTGTGGATAAGGGACTGACGCACAATCAAACGATTCCGGTGGAAACCGCCAGAGGGCTCATCGTTTTACAACTGGAAACCGACGGTCAGGTTACGGTGAACATGGGCATACCCAATCTTGCGCCGGATAGCCTACCGTTCGTCGCAGATCACCAACAAGTCACCTATGCTTTCCAGGTGAACCGCGAGGTTTATCCCATCGCGGCTATATCCATGGGAAACCCCCATGCAGTGCTGATTGTGGATGATGTGGCCAAAGCACCGGTGGAAAAGCTGGGTCCATTGATTGAATCTCATGAAAGATTTCCCAGCCGAGTTAACGTCGGATTCATGCAAATTGTCTCAAGAGATGCTATTAATTTACGTGTATATGAACGGGGAGCGGGCGAAACCCTGGCATGTGGTACCGGAGCCTGTGCGGCCATGGTCGCCGGGTTCATTCAGGGTATGCTGAATGAACAGGTAAAAGTACATTTGCCTGGGGGTGATTTGCTGATAAGGTGGTCTGGTAACAGTAACCCCTTGTATATGACTGGCCCTGCAACCCATGTATTTGAAGGCACTATAGAACTGTGAACTCACAAGAAAAAGCAAAACAAAATGACACGAGCGTGGATGAACAACAGGTGATTGATTACCTGATGGAGCATCCCGATTTCTTCGCACAAAATTCTCTTTTACTGGCAGACCTCGAAATTCCCCATGATACGGGTGTTGCAGTATCCCTGGTTGAGCGTCAGGTGAGTATTCTTCGCAAAAAGAACAAACACTTTGAAACCAAGTTGCGGGAAATGGTGGACGCGGTTCACGACAACCAGCGACTCAATGAAAGCCTGCAACGTCTTGCAGTGAATTTGATCATGGCCGATGGCCTTGATGATGTGTTGGCGATTGTGACCGATGAATTGCGCAACCGTCTGTCGACCGATTATGTCAGCATTCGTTTAATCACCGATGATCCGAAATTAGTGAAAGAGCAGCCGGAGCGTTATTCACTGCGTAATGCTGAGGAACTGGCCTGTTTTAACAGAAGTATCAACGACCGCAAGATTCAGTGTGGCCGTTTAACTGCGGATCAGATCCAGGTACTGTTTAACCAGGAAGCGGAGCACATTGCCTCCGGAGCAGTATTGCCCCTGATCGATGTTGCCAGCTTTGGTGTTATTGGTTTAGCCAGTATCGATGCACAGCGTTATCACCCCGGCATGGGCACTGAATTTTTGCGTAACCTGGGCGAACTGGTGAGTGCGGCGATTCGGTCGCATCTGAAATGATTTAACTGAAGTGACATGTTTGAACAGGCACTTCAGGACTTCTTTCGATTTCTGCAAACAGAAAAACGCTACTCTGAACATACCCTGAGTAATTATCGCCGGGATATTCAGGGTTTCATTGGCTATTGCCAGCAACTGGATCTGAACTGGTTGTCCATCGATAACCAGCATGTGCGAAGTTATGTCGCACAGGTGCATCGCAAGGGATTGTCCGGCAAAAGCATTCAGCGATTATTATCCTCACTGCGTAGCCTGTTCCGGTTTTTGCTGAAACAACGCAAGGTCAAACACAATCCCGTTGTTGGTGTCAGCGCACCCAAGTCACCGCGCAAATTACCGGAAGTGCTCACCGCCGATACCCTCGATCACCTGTTAAGTCTGGATAAGGACGATCCATTGGCCATACGGGACATGGCCATGATGGAACTGCTCTATGGCTGTGGTTTGCGTCTGTCGGAATTAATCGGTCTCGATCTTAATAATATTGAATGGCATGACCAGACGCTGAATGTGCTCGGCAAGGGGCGCAAACAACGTCGGGTGCCCTTTGGCGACAAGGCACATGCAGCATTGAAGGCCTGGCTGAAAATCAGGGTTACCCTGGCGGCTGAAAGTGAAAATGCGGTATTTGTCAGCCAGCGTGGCCAACGCATCAGTGCCGCCAGTGTGCAGCAACGCTTAAAGAAGTGGGCGCTGGAAAAAGGACTGGATCGCAATGTTTATCCCCATCTTATGCGTCATTCCTTTGCATCCCATATTCTGGAATCCAGCCATGACCTGCGAGCGGTGCAGGAGCTGCTGGGTCATGCCAATCTCAGCACCACCCAGATTTATACCCATCTCGATTTTCAACATTTGGCCAAAGTCTATGATTCAGCGCATCCCCGTGCGCGGAAAAAGCCGGTAAAGTCCTGAAGCCTTGAAAGCGACCGTTACAGGCCGCATCTAGTTCATCTTGTTGTACAATGTTCGCCCTTTTGGGCTTTGGGGAGAGACCCTTGCAAACTACCCTGCACGGAACAACCATCCTTTCGGTGCGCCGCGGCAATTCTGTTGTAATCGGTGGCGATGGCCAGGTCAGCCTGGGTAATACGGTCATGAAAGGCAACGCCATCAAGGTGCGCCGTTTATATCGTGACCAGGTGATTGTGGGTTTTGCCGGCGCCACAGCCGATGCATTCACCCTGTTCGAACGTTTTGAAGGCCAGCTGGAAAAATACAACGGCAAGTTATTGCGCTCGGCGGTGGAAATGGCCAAAGACTGGCGTACCGACCGCGCCCTGCGTCGTCTCGAAGCCATGATGATCGTGGCGGATACGGAATCATCACTAATCATTTCCGGTACCGGAGATGTCATCGACACCAAAGATGATTTGCTGGCGATTGGCTCCGGTGGCTCCTATGCCCAGGCTGCTGCCCGCGCCCTGTTTGATAACACAGACTTGTCGGCTCGGGACATAGTGGAAAAAAGCCTGATGATCGCTGGCGACATCTGCATCTACACCAACCAGAATCTCACCATTGAAGAAATCACTTACTAGGTTTTTATATGTCTGAAATGACACCTCGGGAAATTGCACAGGAGCTGGATAAGCATATCGTAGGCCAGCAGTCCGCCAAGCGCGCCGTCGCCATTGCCTTGCGTAATCGCTGGCGTCGTCAGCAGGTTTCAGAAGATCTGCGCAATGAAATCACCCCAAAGAATATTTTAATGATCGGTCCCACCGGTGTGGGTAAAACCGAAATCGCGCGTCGCCTGGCCAAGCTGGCCAATGCACCTTTCATCAAGGTGGAAGCCACCAAATTTACCGAAGTTGGCTATGTTGGTCGTGAAGTGGACAGCATCATCCGCGATCTGGTGGATATGTCGGTGAAAATGACCCGTGAAATCGAAATTGATAAGGTACGGCATCGTGCCGAAGAGGCGGCGGAAGAACGCATCCTCAACGCCCTGCTGCCACCACCCCGTAACAGCTTCGGCGAGCCGGAAGTGGAATCGTCCGCTACCCGCAACCGTTTCCGTGAAAAGCTGCGTGCCGGTCAGCTGGAAGACAAGGAAATCGAAATCGAAGTGACCCAACCCGCCCTGGGGGTGGAAATCATGGCGCCGCCTGGCATGGAAGAAATGACCAGCCAGCTGCAGGGCATGTTCCAGAATATGGGCAGTGGCCGCAGTAAACGCCGCAAGCTGCGTATCCTGGAAGCACGCAAAATTCTGACCGATGAAGAAGCGGCCAAAATGGTCAATGAAGATGATCTTAAATTACGCGCGGTGCAAAATGCCGAACAAAATGGCATTGTGTTCATCGATGAAATCGACAAGGTTGCCAAGCGAGGTGAAACCTCCGGCGCCGACGTGTCCCGCGAAGGCGTACAACGCGACCTGCTGCCGCTGGTGGAAGGTTGCACCATCAGCACCAAGTACGGCATGGTGAAGTCGGATCACATATTGTTCATTGCTTCCGGCGCATTCCATTTATCCAAACCATCGGATTTGATCCCCGAATTGCAGGGCCGTTTGCCCATTCGAGTGGAACTGGATGCATTAACCACAGAAGATTTCGTGAGAATTCTGACGGAACCTGATGCATCATTAACCACCCAGTACAAAGCCTTGCTGGAAACGGAAGGTGTGAATATTGAATTCACCGATGATGGCGTGCGCCGGATTGCCCAGGTGGCCCATGATGTGAATGAACGTACCGAAAACATCGGTGCGCGTCGTTTGCATACGGTGATGGAACGCCTGCTGGAATCCGTTTCCTATGAAGCACCGGACCGTTCCGGTGATCAACTGACAATTGATGAAGCGTACGTGAACGAAGTACTCGGCGATCTGGTACAGGATGTAGATTTGACC
>JBFHPZ010000054.1:0-9531 GCA_041592495.1 Gammaproteobacteria bacterium
AGACAAAGATGCATTCTTCAGCGATCCTGACTACCTGAAAAGCATCCAGCCGGACGAGAGTCGATTTGCCGACATGACGCAGACCGTGTTCTTTGTAACCATGGAAGAACCTGTTCTGGATAACACACAAGGGTAAGCTGCTGAGAAAAAAACCGGGGCAGTGTGACCTGCCCCTGTGTAATGGGGGCTCTCAATCAGAGATAAAGATTGCTCAGAGGAGCGGCCTGACAGAACAGCCCAAACCCTATAAAGCAATAGTGATCAATACGGCCACACCCAGTTACGCATGTCCGGTTTATCTATGCCGTACTCATGAGCATAATTACGACAATCAATTTGCATGTCTCGTAGTTTACCTTTGACATGAGCACCGGCAACCTGTAAATGCGGCACCCGATCGATGGCATCTATTGCCAGACTGAATCGGTCGATTTCGTTTTCAATTGCAAGCTCCAGAGGTGTGTTGATATTCCCTCTTTCCTTGTAACCGCGCACGTGCAGATTGCGGTGATTGGTACGCCGATAGGCCAGACGATGAATCAGCCAGGGATAACCATGGAAGTTAAAGATGATGGGTTTGTTAATGGTAAACAAACTATCAAAGTCACGATCGGAAAGCCCGTGGGGATGTTCACCGGCGGACACCATACGGAATAAATCCACGACATTGATGAAACGGATTTTCAATTCAGGGAAGTGTTCGCGTAGCAGGGCTGTTGCGGCCAACGCTTCCAGAGTTGGAATATCACCGCAACCGACCATGACCAGATCCGGTTCATTGCCCTGGTCGTTGCTTGCCCATTCCCAGATTCCCAAACCCTTGGTGCAATGCTTGATGGCTGCATCCATATCCAGATATTGCAAATGATTTTGCTTATCGCAAACAATCACGTTTATGTCATTGTAACTGCGCAGACAATGGTCTGCGGTTGAAAGCAAACAGTTAACATCCGGCGGTAAATAAATGCGCGTGACTTCGGGGTTCTTGTTCACCACCACATCCAGGAAACCCGGATCCTGATGGGTAAAACCATTGTGATCCTGTCGCCAAACCGTAGACGTAATGAGCATGTTGATGGAAGCAATCGGCGCACGCCAGGGTAATTGCTCGCAAATGGCCAGCCACTTGGCATGCTGGTTATACATGGAGTCGATGACATGAACAAAGGCTTCGTAGGTGGCGAAAAATCCGTGACGCCCGGTGAGCACATAACCTTCGTACCAGCCTTCCAGCGTATGCTCCGACAGCATTTCCAGCACACGCCCATCGGGACTGAGTTCACCGCCGTCTTTATCTTCGGGCAGGTAATCCGCCAGCCATAGTTTTTTACTGACTTCGTATATTGCATCAAGTTTGTTTGACGAGTTTTCATCAGGACCAAACACGCGGAAGTTGTCCGTGTTCCGGCGCATCACATCGCGCAACATGGCACCCAGGGGCTTGGTATTCATCGCCCTTTCAGCGGCGGGTTTGGACAACATCTGGGCATAATTGCGAAAGTCCGGCATACGCAAATCCCGGCGTAACAGACCACCGTTAGCTCGGGGATTGGCGCTCATGCGACGCGTACCCTGGGGTGCCATTGCTTTCAGTTCGGGAACAAGTCGGCCGTCGGCATCGAATAACTCTTCGGGCCGGTAGCTGCGCATCCAGTCTTCCAGCTGTTTTAGATGGGCCGGATTCTCATGCATGCCGGACAAGGGCACCTGATGGGCACGCCAGAAACCTTCAACCTTATGGCTATCCACTTCTTTCGGCCCGGTCCAGCCTTTGGGTGAACGCAGCACGATCATGGGCCAGCGGGCGCGTGTAATTTCACCACCATTGCGTGCCTTTGCCTGGATGTCTCGAATTTCAAGTACACAGTGTTCCATGATCGACGCCATGGCCTGATGCATGGTTTCAGGATCATCACCTTCGACGAAATAGGGCGTCCAGCCGTAACCACGGAACAGGCTCTCCAGCTCTTCATGGGAGATGCGCGATAGCAGAGTCGGGTTATTAATCTTGTAACCATTCAAATGCAGGATGGGCAGCACCGCACCATCGCGTCCCGGATGTAAAAACTTGTTGGAATGCCAGGCAGTTGCCAGCGGCCCCGTCTCAGCCTCGCCATCACCCACTGCCACAGTCACTATCAGGTCCGGATTATCGAAGGCGGCACCAAAGGCATGTGAAATGCTGTAACCCAGTTCGCCACCTTCATGGATCGATCCCGGTGTTTCCGGTGTGCAATGGCTGCCGATACCACCGGGAAATGAAAACTGTTTGAAGAAACGTTTCAGACCTTCTTCATCCTCGCTCTTGTCTGGATAGACTTCGGAGTAGGTACCTTCCAGATACACAGGTGCAAGCACCCCGGGCGCACCGTGACCGGGACCCGCAAGAAAAATGGCATTTAGGTCATATTTATTAATCAGGCGATTCATGTGCACATACATAAATGCCAGTCCCGGACTTGCACCCCAGTGCCCCAGCAGGCGCTGTTTGATGTGTTCGGCCTTTAGCGGCTCGCGAAGTAAAGGGTTATCACGCAAATAAATCATGCCTACCGCAAGATAGTTGCAGGCGCGCCAGTATGCATTGAGCTGTTGCAGTTCGTCGGAAGAAAGGGCATTAGTTTTAAGACTGGATTTGATATTGCTTTTTGTCATTTTCTGCACCTCGTGCTTTGATTTGTCTGACTGCTTGCGCTAACTATTAACCATCTTGCAAAACCGTTTATGTATCGACTGATTGTGAACTCATCAGTTCATGCTAACACTGATTTAAATTCTTTCGTATGTTTGTATTCCAGGAAAATAACTGAAATGAGAGAAATCAATCTCTTACGTCATACCGGCATGCTCTTGGCCGAAATGACAAAATGGAATAAGCGAGCGCGACTGTCAGCCAGCTCAGGATTCAATACATTCAACCGTCTGTCGTGCGATTTCCAGTTCCTCGTTAGTGCGTACTACCAGTACTTTAATGCTTGCCTTGGACGGCTGAATTTCACAAACATTCCCCTGCGCATGAATATTTCTGTTTTCGTCTATGATAATACCGAGAGCTTCAAGACCGCTGCAGCTTAACTGGCGAACACGTGGCGCATTCTCACCTATGCCCGCAGTGAACACTAGGCCATCGATATGACCCAGGGCGGCATAATAGGCTCCAATGTATTTTTTTATTCGGTAGCAATACATATTAAGGGCGAGTTGAGCAGACTCATCGCCGCTATCGATCATGCGTAGCACTTCACGCATATCATTTTCACCACAAATGCCTTTGAGGCCACTGTCATAATTATAAATCGATTCAATATCTGCGCTGCTTTGATCGGTAACCCGCTGTAAATAAAATGCAATAGCAGGGTCAACATCACCACAGCGCGTCCCCATCATCAGTCCCTCCAACGGCGTCATTCCCATGGAAGTATCGATACAACATCCACCCTGAATCGCAGCAGCACTTACACCATTACCGAGATGAAGACTAATGATATTGAGTTCCTGCAACGGCTTTTTTAAATGCAGTGCAGCCTGCTTTGCGACATAGGCATGTGAAGTACCCTGAAATCCATAACGACGCACACCATGTTTAACATAAAGTGATTCGGGTAAAGCGTATCGGTAAGCATGTGGCGGCATACTTTGATGAAACGCGGTATCAAATACCGCAACCTGTGGAATATCCGCAAACAACTCAAGGCAAATCTCAATGCCAGTCAGATTAGCCGGATTATGCAAAGGTGCAAGCTCATTCAAGCCATGTAATATCCTGGTAACATTTGCATCGATGCGCGTTGGAGTTTTGAATGCTTCGCCAGAGTGCACCACACGATGCCCAATGGCGGTCAACTTTATTTCCTTACCCAGCAATTGAATAATCGCTTCCAGTGCAGTGCGGTGATCCCTAAAGCTAGCTGTCTGAACATTCGACTCCATCTCACCTTCGGCATTGCGCCTACGATGTATCAAGCGACTATCATCATCTCCGATTCGTTCCACCTGACCGGCAGCCAACAGCGTTGTGTCTGGCATCTCCAGTAGTTGATACTTAATGGACGAACTGCCTGAATTCAGTACCAGTATATTCACCTGACTGCGGCTCCTGTTTGTGCCTGAATGTAAGTAATCGCAATAGTATATCCCTACAAATTGCGTCAACTAATAGAGTTAGACTCGATGATATACTGGTCAGCCTTGTGATAAAGATTTAAATCAGCTTTCTTGTGAGTAAATCATTCACGAGTTCCTTGGTGATTTGATCCAGCGCCTTACCAAAAGCACCGATTGTGTCGTGCATAGTCATTGACGATGCCCTGACTCTGGCCTCATAGGTTCTGCTGAAACTTTCATCTTTTAAGGTACTGGATTGCAGATCAATATGCAATTTAACAAATGCGTCAGCCTGGCCATCACTGACTATGCGTTCATAATTCAGCAGCGTCGGTTTCAATACAATATGCGCTGCTTTCTGCTCTGGTTGCTCATGTGTCAAAACTGACTGCTTAAAATAACCGTTAAGGTATTTATGAATCAGACTTGCCGGTGTTTCCACCCAGTAATGATAGCTATAGCGTTTGATTTCCAGCGGCTCGCTTTGATCAACATACAATATGGCGCGTTCATGATAAAGACCATCGACCCTCACCGGTTTAATGATCAATATTTGTGGCTGGCCGGTGACCGATTGTGCATTTATTTCTGGCAGGCGATAAAAATGATCGGAAGGGATGGTGCCACCGGATATACTGCACCCATTCAGATAAATCAGGCCAAGTAATAGAATTATTTTCTTTATAATCATTTTTGCATCTCCGCCTCATCCACCGGCGGTTTACTGCCGAGTAATACACCGGGATTGTCCCTGAGCTGGCGAGTGAATTCATTCATGTTACGACTGGAGCTATCCAGGTTATACATAACCGAATGAATATTTTCTGATACTACATCAATTGACTTTCTGAGCTCGACCACTGTGCTGCGCACATCCTGATCATTGTCATCAAGCACCCGTTGGGTGTTAGTCAGAATCTCGCCCAGCTGGGTATTCACACGATCAAAACCTTTGGCCAGCTTCACCAGCTTCTCGCTTGCTTCATTGGCATTACGAAACATGGTATCAACCTGTTGTCGGTTTGCTTCATTAAACATCAGGGCCACCTGATCACTGGTTTGATTCAGATTCTGCATTAACCTGGTAATATCACTTGCCAGATTGGGAATAAATTTATCCAGTTCAGTTCCCACTGAATTGACCAGCTTCATCATATCTACCGCTTCCATGCTGTTAATAGTATCGCCAGGCTTTAGTGCTGTCGTTGACTGGCCTTCCGATATTTCGATTTGTTTGTCAGCAATAATACCGGGCATGATAATTTGCGCAACGCTATCATCGGGAATGCGCCAGTCACCTTTCACCGTAACTTTAAGTTTGTAACGGGTTTTATCTGGTGTAATAACAGGCTCAACATCATCAATTTGCCCTATCTGGTAACCACCATAAGTCACGGCAGCACCATCTTTGACGCCGGTAATTTTATCAAAAATCACATAGTAGGTTTCAGCACCGGTTTGCTGCCCCGTAATGCGGTAAAGCATGGCGAATAGTAACAACAGCATGGCAAACATGAAGATGCCAACCATCAGGTAATTGATATTATCTTTTTTCATAATCGATACAGTTTTGTTTTAAATTCTTCTTCACAAAGATACGGGATAAATAAGCCGTCATTCCGGCATGCTTCTAGCCAGAATCTAACTATCTTGCATCCTGGATTCCGGCCAAAACATGCCGGAATGACGAGTCTTCTAAATTAGTCAGGCTTATAAGTTTCATCCGTGCAGTCATCACATGTTCTGCCCCGTCAACCGACTCATATATTCATCGACATCCACAATCTCCTGCCGTGGCTTACGGTTGAGCAAATTATGTATACGTTCATTGTCACTGTTTCGCACTTCATCCACAGTGCCGCAGATAAGAATCTCTCCCCTGTCCAGCACCGTAATACGATCTGCAATCTTGAATGCGCTATCCAGTTCATGGGTTACAACGACGATAGTCATATTCATAGCGTCTCTGAGACGGAGTATCAACTCATCGAGTTCAGCGGCAACGACTGGATCAAGCCCGGCGGAAGGTTCGTCAAAGAATAATAATTTAGGGTCCATAACAATGGCTCGCGCCAGGGCTGCTCGTTTAATCATGCCACCGGAAAGTTGTGACGGCATTAAATCTTCAAAGCCGGCGAGATTAACCACTTCCAGTTTCATGCGACTCATGATACGCATGGTATTTTCATCCAGCCGGGTATGCTCGCGTAAAGGCAATTGAATATTTTCACCTACGGTCATGGAGCCAAATAAAGCACCACCCTGAAATGCCACACCCATATTCTTGCGCATGCCATGCATTTCATCTGCCGTCATTTTAGTAATGTCTTTACCCAGTAAACGAATATGGCCGGAGGTGGGTGTATTTAATCCCAGCAAATACCGCAACAAGGTACTTTTACCGGAACCACTGCCGCCCATAACGACCATGATTTCGCCTTTTTTAACTGAAAAGTTAATACCGTTCAGAATTTGGCGATCACCATAATGGGTGACCAGGTTTTCTATCTGGATAACATCTTCAGTCTGTTGTTTGATTTTTTCTGTCATTAGCTACGAGTCAGAAAATAGGTAAAGATCATGTCGGCGATTACAATTAAACTGATAGACATCACAACTGAGCGCGTGGTTGCATGACCCACACCTTCCGCACCGCCTTTTACCTGAAAGCCATTAATCAAACCCACCAGAACAATAATTACGGCGAAGATGGCGCTTTTAATTAATCCCTGCATCACGTCATAAAAAACCAGTACAGAAAAACTGCGATCCATATAGGTTTTAATGCTCATGCCAAGCTCCATTGAGGTATACACTGCACCACCCAGCATACCAATGAAATCCCCCAGCACCGTGAGCGCCGGCATGGTGATCAACATAGCAATTAACATGGGTGCGGCAAGATAACGTACCGGATCGATACCAATTACTCTTAGCGCATCAATTTCCTGTGATTCCTGCATAGTACCAATGCGAGCAGTGATGGCGGAGCCTGAACGACCTGCCACCAGAATTCCAACAATCAAAGCTGAAAACTCACGTGTGACTGAAATCGCAATGCCAGTAACCACTTGTGATTGTGCGCCGTATGGTTTGAGCGTTTCCAGGCCCTGTATGGCCAGCATCATGCCCACAGCAAAACACAATACACTAACAATTGGTACGGCGCGTACACCGATATTCATGGCTTCATTAAAAATATGTTCGATGCGTACGCTTTGTTTTTTATATTTCCCCAGCACTATCCATTGCAGGGATTCGATGAACAACATAAAGGCATAACCCAGTTCTTCAAGCGCCTGAATGAACACTCTGCCGAGATGGGTTACGAAGATCTTCATTAATTATTCACACTCATCAAGTGAGTTATAAATTTTAAAAACCTTATCGAGTCGTGCCAGCTGTAGAACCTGCATGGCAGCTTTACTGACACCGATGAGTGCGAAATCCTGTTTTTGTGCACGTGCCAGTTGAAATCCTTCAACCAGGCTGGCAACACCGGAACTATCGATGTAATCCACTGCAGATAAATCCACCAGTAGATGTTTATGTTGTTTTAGTTGCTTAAGAATTTGTTCGCGCGCCTTTGGGGAGACGTTAAGATCAATTTCACCACTTAAGGCTATGACTGAAAATCGCCCATGTTCTGTAACTGGATACTTCATTATTATTGGTCAACCTCACATTTAATTTTACATTGTTTTATGTCACCAATACGCTTGCGCATTTCCAGAAGATTACCGGCTTGCTCTGGAATATCAAGGTACTCAACCTTGTCCATCACCTTATGAATCAAATGCACGCCTAGCCCACCGGGGCGTACATCATCAAGGTCACGAGACTTGATGGTGCTGATATCCACTTTTTCGGCAAAGTCATAAATGCGAATCACCAGCTCATCGGATTCCTGCCAGAATTCCAGCACAATTTCGCCATCATTGATTTCATGGTAGGCATGTTGCATCACATTCATGCAGGCTTCGTTAATAGCCATCACCATACAGTCGAGATTTTCCTCTGTGCAACCCTGCTCTCTTGCCATGACACGAACAGCTTCACGTACCGGTTTGAGTTTTTCCGGTTGTGACAGAAAATGTATTCGTTGCAATAATCGCATTAGTTTGACTTCTGTTTCTCCAGCAACAACAGAGTGACATCATCACGCAGGGTTGCTGAATATGATTTAAATCGTTTCACAATATGCTGTATGCGTTCCTGTGGCGACCATGTTCTGTCCATGGTAGCTATAGCTTTAAACAGGCCGTTGATGCCCAGCATTTCACCTTCACTAATAAAACCTTCGGTAACACCATCTGAAAACATATAGAGGGAATTTTCACCAAGATCAATTTCTATTTCTGGAAATTCTGACTCATCCACCACACCCAGTGGTGGCGCATTGGCTTCAATTTCAAAGGCCAGACCCTCGGTTGTGAACAGCAATGCCGGTGGATTACCGGCGTTTACCAGTTTCAATTTTCCACTTGAAGGACAATAAATACCTGCCACCATGGTAACAAACATGCCATGGATTGAAGTTTCACACAGCTCGGTATTAATGAGAGATAACAATTCACCCGGGTTATCGATACGTTTACCCAGGCAACGAAACAGGCTGCTGGTTTTCGCCATTAACAGGGCGGCATTCACACCCTTGCCGGATACATCACCCAGCTCAAAATAAATACGACCATCCTTGAGTTTGAAATAATCGTAAAAATCACCGGATAAATCCCGTGCGGAAATATTGATGCCACTGAGCGGAAAGTCACCACCCATGTCAGCGGGTAACAGGCTGCGCTGGATTTCACGCGCCAGTCCCATTTCACGATTGAGTTCTTCGGCAAGACGATCACGTTCATCCAGTGCCTGTTCCAGTCGTTGTGTAAGTTCCTGGAAATTGAGGTTATCTTCCGAGAGTTTAATATTGGCTTCGAACAGAATCTCGGAAAACTTGATGCGACTTTTTACCGGAATATTGAGCGCTTTGGCAGTGAGATCCACTTCATCCGGCAGGGCAGCCAGAAACTCTTCGGCACGAAAGGATTCCATCTGGAAGGATTCGGTGAGTATTTCACGGCACCGGTTGATGACAAAGCCTTTATCAACAGCGGTGTAAACAGCCGCCATCCAGTCTGCACAATAAAGGACTTTGCATAGCTGCTTATCCAGTTCATTCATTTCAAATTTGTCACAACGATGATGCGCACAAACCGGAACACTAATAACATCCAGTAAATTCCATTGCCGGCAAAAATATTCCATGGCCTGGTCATGGTTCATATTGAAGATATTGCGTTCCATGCTGTAACGCGCTTCCGGTTCACGTTTGCGAAACTCGGACCACATCATGCCTTTCTTGGGGCTCATTAAAAACAGTAGATAAAACCCGAGATCCTGCAATAAACCGGCGGTAAAACATAAGCT
>JBFHPZ010000055.1:0-9396 GCA_041592495.1 Gammaproteobacteria bacterium
CTATGATGTCGCCTTCTCCCTTGGCGACGGCCTACGCCCCGGTTCACTGGCAGATGCCAATGATCGCGCCCAGTTTGCCGAGCTGGAAACCCTGGGTGAACTCACCAAAATCGCCTGGAAACACGATGTGCAGGTGATGATCGAAGGCCCAGGCCATGTACCCTTGCATATGGTGAAGGAAAACATGGACAAGGAGCTGGCAGATTGTTTCGAAGCTCCCTTCTATACTCTGGGGCCACTGGTCACCGACATCGCGCCCGGATATGACCACATCACCTCCGGCATCGGCGCCGCCAACATCGGCTGGTATGGCACCGCCATGTTGTGCTACGTGACACCCAAAGAGCATCTCGGCCTGCCCAACAAGGAAGACGTGCGTGTCGGCATCATTACCTACAAGATAGCCGCCCACGCCGCCGATCTGGCCAAGGGCCATCCCGGTGCGCAAATTCGTGACAACGCCATGTCCAAGGCCCGCTTCGAGTTCCGCTGGGAAGACCAGTTCAACCTGGGCCTGGACCCGGATCGCGCCCGCGAATACCATGACGAAACCCTGCCCAAGGATTCCGCCAAGGTAGCCCATTTCTGCTCCATGTGCGGCCCCCATTTCTGTTCCATGAAAATCACCCAAGATGTGCGTGATTATGCCCGCGAGCACGGCATGTCCGAAACCCAGGCACTGGATGCTGGAATGCAGGAAAAGGCAGTGGAATTCGTCAAACAGGGCGCCGAACTTTACAAAAAGTCCTAGCTTATCAAATGCAGGGGAAGCCGAATCTTACCGGCTTCCCACCCTGCTCCAGCCAAGTCAGGATTTTCGTGCTAGATTTATGTTTTAAGGCACACACTTAATAAGGCTGCAACAATCGCCACCTATGTCGAACTACTTCTCCATTCTGACGCAACAAATTGCCAAGCATCTGAAAGACATCGACGTGACAGAATCGCCCTTGCGGGAATTCATCGAGGCCGTCAATAAATCCTATTTGCATTATGAAACGTATAACAAACAGCTCGAACACTCCTTAACCAAAAGCTCGGAAGAACTGTTGCGCGCCAATGAAGAAATGCACGCCGTGTTCAAGGCCATTCCGGATCAGCTGTTTCACCTCGATGCCAATAGCCGGGTCATCAGTTACAAGTCAGGCAAAAGCAGCACCTATTACCTCACTGCTGAACGCCTGATTAATCAGTCCCTGTACGACATTATGAGCAAGGACGTGGCGTTAAAATTCGATAATGCCATCAAGGAAGTTTTACGCAGTAAATCGGCACTGAATTTTGAGTTTATCGTAGTGCATGACCGGCGCATTTATTATTACGAAGCACGCATGATGATGATCAAGCTGAATCAGGTTGTTGTGCTGGTCCGCGACATCACCGAACGCAAACAGGCGGAAGAACAAATCGCCTACCTGGCCTATCACGACAGCCTGACCGGCCTGCCTAATAATCGTCTGTTCAAGGATCGGCTGAATCAGGGCATAGCCCATGCCAAACGCAACAACACACAGCTCGCCGTGTTATTCCTCGACCTGGATCGTTTTAAACTCATTAACGACACCATGGGCCACGGTGTAGGCGATCAGTTATTACAAGCCACAGCAGATCGTTTAATCGAAGGTATTCGCAAAACCGACTCCATCGGATTTTCAGCCTCTGCCCTGGGCTCATCTGTAGCCCGACTCGGCGGCGATGAATTCACTATATTGCTGGAAGATATTGAAGATTCCAAAACCGTAACCCGTGTAGCAGAACGACTGATACAAATTGTGGCGCGATCTGTTCAACTGGGTGACCAGGAAGTGTATACCTCCACCAGTATTGGCATTTCCATCTATCCAAATGATGGCACCAATGCGGAAATGTTATTGAAGAATGCTGATGCCGCCATGTATCACGCAAAGGCGCAAGGCCGTAACACATTCCAGTATTACACCGCCGCCATGAATGAAGCCTCGGTGCAGCAATTAATTCTGGAAAATAATTTGCGCAAGGCATTGGAAAATCATGAACTCTGTCTGCATTACCAGCCACAGGTGAGTGTTACAACAGGACAACTTATGGGCATGGAGGCACTGATACGCTGGAAACATCCGGAAAAAGGTTTCATCTCCCCATCCGTGTTTATTCCTGTGGCCGAGGAAACCGGCCTGATTATGGAAATTGGCGAATGGGTTCTCAAGCAGGCCTGTCAACAGGGCGCAAGTTGGGCCCAACTAGGTTATAAACAGGTGCCCATTTCTGTCAATTTATCGGCAAAACAATTACGTGAAGAAAAGCTCACTGAAATGATTGCACAGGTACTGGTGGACACGGGTATGGAAGCCAAGTATCTGGGCATAGAGTTAACCGAGAGCGCCATTATTGTTGAACCGGACATGGCCTTGTCACGCCTGCAAAGCATCAAATCACTGGGTATCAAACTGTCACTGGATGATTTCGGTACAGGTTATTCTTCGCTGAGTTATCTGAAACGTTTCCCGATCGACACCCTGAAAATCGATCAGGCTTTCATCCGTGACATTAAAATTGACCAAGAAGATGCTGCACTGGTGAAAGCCATTATTGCCATGGCCCACGGCCTGGGTATGCAAGTGGTTGCAGAAGGTGTTGAACACCAGGAGCAGCTGGAATTTCTCGGCGCCAATGCCTGCGATTTTATACAGGGTTATTTATTCAGCCGCCCCTTACCCGCCGAGGATATTGAACAGTATTTGAAAAAAACCTGAAGTAAACTCGTTTCATTTATCTTTCAAAATGCAGACGTTCCATCAGATAACACAAACAGTCCTGACGTATCACCGTTGCATCCCTGGTTAACATAGATGGCATAACGGTTTTTTTCAGCACGATGTCATTCCCACGACATTCAAAGAACCGCTTTCCCTGATCACTCTCGTCATTGGCAAAAGCGTGCAGCATAGCGTTGCTTTGCGGTTCAATCGAAGCGAATACAGTACCCGCTTCCAGTTCCCTGAAATTATACAATTCAATTTCAGGGTGCAAATTAATGGTTTCATCATTGGCAAAACCAAAAGAATAGCCATCGGGAATAGTCACCCTGGCAACAGTATGAAACAGATTAATATGTTCCGGCACCTGTGATGGTAATTCGTCCAGTTGCATAATAGTTTCGATATACCGCAAGGCGTGATCAACACCATCCATTTGTCCGGAACGACCACACTCCAATGTTACCGATGGACAAAACTCGGCGAAAGCTGCCGATTGCACACCTTTGGGATTGGTAAAATACACCACGGTATTGCTGAACAAACCTGCCATTGAAATAAATTGTTTGTCCAGTGAATTAACACAACCGTAATGGGGATTAAGTCCGGTGTTATTGTGTATATCAATACTGGCAAAGGCTTTCTTTTGCTGCATGATATCGCAAACCTGTTTCATCATATGGGCTTCAGCAAGAAAATCATCATGGGTGCCGGGCCAAACACGATTAAAATCCACCTGCTGTTCCAGACGCCGCAAATTCTCGGCCGCGGCTTTCACGTTACCAATAAAAATCGACAGGCTTCTGGGAAGTTTTTTCTGTTTGTATTGATTTAACAAACGCTGCAAGGCATAAAACCCCGTGGTTTCATTGCCATGCAACAGGGTGCATAAAAATAAAGGTTCTGGTTGCTCACCATCAAGATGCAACAGGGTCGGCCTTTCCAGCAATTGATGCAACTCTTCGGGTTTTGCAGTTAATAGTTGCGCTGGCAATTCATCGATTTCATTTAACATATCAGGAATAACTCACATAATCCCAGCAATGCACTGGCTCATTACTTTGCTGATTGTGGTAATAGGTTTGCGTTAAGCGCTGCATATCATGACCATGCCGCTCAATAAAATTACGCTGCCAGTCCGATCCGGTTTGATTGCATTCCATCCTGGCTTGAATAATGCCTAAATAATATTCAATATCCCGCTGATCAATATTGAGTTGACTCAAACCGGTCTCTGCTTCCTTCAATAATCGATCAAGCACCAGCTGTCTTACATTACAACGTTCACATTGCGGCCAATCGATGCCAACGCCTGCACCCTGCTGTGCAGCAATATAAAAATTATCTTTGGCTTTTGAAAATTCAATTAAGGTTTCAGGTGGCACTTCCTGTGTTGCATAGAAATGCACCAGCCCATAAAAGAATGCCATGTTTGCAATATTATCCACCACACTGGGCCCACTCGGCATAACCCTGTGTTCAATGCGTATATGCGGTGTGCCATTGTCATCAAAACCAATCAAGGGTCGGTTCCAGCGCCAGATTGTGCCATTATGTAAAGCCAGATATTTCATTGCGTCAATATTCTGTTCAAACTGCATGGGCAATAACACGGGAAAATGCTCAAGGTTTTCTGTAAAACATTCCATCAATGAATGCCGTGCATAACCTGTTCCGAAACTAACACGCCGCACCGGCCCATGAGCCGCACCATCATAACCGCCAACATTTACCGCCTGCTCAAACAGGGGAATGCGTGTTTCATTCCATAAATTCTTACCGAATAAATAGGGTGAGTTGGCACTGATGGCTACCATGGGCGCAGATACTATGATTGCTGCATTGTAATAGCGCACTGCCATGTCCTGGTTTACTTGCAAATGCACCTGAAACGAGGTGGTTGCGGATTCCAGCATCACGTCACGGTGAATGCTTTCCAGATTTTCACGCCCCATAATTTTTAAATGGAACGGTTCATGCTCTCTTTGCTTTAACACTTGCTCATTCAGGGCGCGATATCTTTCCATGGTGGAAATATTTTTTAATGTTAAATGCCTGTCCCTGAGCGTAGGCAAGATGCCGATACTTAATATCCGGCAATGAATTTGCTGCGCCACTCGCTGACAGTGCTGCCAATGCGTAAGAAAATCCTGTTCAAATTTTGACAACACCTTGGCCTTTAGAGAATAAGGCGCATTATTTAATTCAACATTGAATCGGGCCAGCTCGGGGCTGAGCAAAGGCGAATCTGCAAGCTGCAGGAATTCCTGATTGGATGGAGTGGGTTCAGCTTTAGGATCAATTAACCAGGCTTCCAGCTCATAACCTGCGACCAGACCTCGTTGTGAAAACTGGTTGCCGTTAAACCAGTCACTGAGCAATGCTGTTTCCTGTACAAGACGTTGATAAAAAGCATCAAAGTCTTCGGGAGAAAAATGACTGGTGCTGATTTCCTGACCCATGATTAGTAAGTTTTCTTGCTGTGATAGATAGAGTGTAGTTGAGCACTGGCCGTCACGCCTTAAGTACAATCAAACTCTAGAATTTAATGGATGGCGTTACCACCAGCTGCCATTCTGTGTCTTCCTGTAATGGCGGCAAATAACGTCGGGCCGTGGTGCGAATAAGACCAACGGTGAATGTGAATATTTTTTTTGAATCCGTCAGGGGAATATTTTTATGAAATAACAAACGCTGCTGTGTGGGTGCATGGCTATCCTGTCCAAATTCAAAAAACACATCGACACCACTATTTTTTAAAAACGACAGCCATTGGCTTTCAAAATCAAACTGGTCACGACGAATACCGAAATACAAAGCATCGGCAATCGACTCATGACCATGCCATTTGGCACCCAATCGAAAACTCCAGTCAAGATTGTATTCCGCCTTATCTATCTTGCCTTTGATTTTCCATTCAAACTCATACCATTGATCATCAATCACATCATTGTTCAACAGATGTTTATCACCGTGACTGATAAGGTATCCCATAAAGCCTTTATTCTTGTGCTCGCCCTTCTCATCCGACCCATAGGTGACCATGTTACCCATGAACAGGGAAATAGCATAAGGCTCTTCAAAACCGGCGGTCAGGACTTCGATTAAGTTGAGATCATTGGAAATACGCGCGTCGTCGTAAAGGTCTTCATGATTTTTTTTAATATAGGCGCCCAGAACAGGCATGGGATAGATGCTGGCCTCCAGCAATAAAAATCGCGGCTTGTGAGACCGCAGCAACAGGTCGCGATATATGGTGCTTTCATCCTGCGAACCAAGATCGGGAACCGCTTCGTCGGTGAGATTAATATACAGGCCAAGACTGCTGTAATAGGGATCGACTTCTGTTTCCCATTGATAACGCTGAAAATCTTCAGCCCTATCCTGTGCCTGCTGGGAAAAAACCAGTATCGGCCAGCACAAGGCAATCAACAGTAGCTTTACCATAACAATAACACTACCCCGGTGATGCCTGTGCGACCTATTAACATCGCCACTAAAACCTAGTCGGCATCGTAACCCAAATTTGGCGCCAGCCAACGTTCTGTCTCGGTGATCGACATGTTTTTACGTTTGGCATAATCCTCAACCTGATCACGATTGATTTTTGCCACGGCAAAGTAACGTGCATCCGGATGCGCAAAATACCAGCCGCTCACCGCTGCTGCCGGCCACATGGCAAAACTCTCTGTTAAAAGAATCTCGGCATTTTTCTCTGGATCAAGCAACTGCCACAATTTTGCTTTTTCAGTATGATCAGGACAGGCAGGATAACCGGGTGCAGGACGAATACCTTTGTATTCTTCAGAAATCAAAGCATCGTTGTCCAGTGATTCATCGGCAACATATCCCCAGAATTCGGTGCGCACTTTCTTGTGCATGAGTTCCGCAAAAGCTTCTGCCAGACGATCCGCCAGCACTTTTAGCATGATGGCATGATAATCATCATGGTCAGCTTCAAAACGTTTTACGTGCTCATCTATACCAATGCCGGTAGTGACTGCAAATGCACCCATGTAATCTTTTATACCACTGGACCTGGGTGCAACATAATCACTTAAGCTATGATTGGGACGCCCCGGTGGTTGCTGGGTTTGCTGACGCAGGAAGCACAATGTCTTCGCGACCTCATTACGTTGCTGATCTTTGTAGATTTCAACATCATCATTGCCGATGGCGTTTGCCGGGAATAAACCAATGACGGCTTTTGCTGTCAGCCATTTTTCATTGATGATCTGGTCCAGCATTTTTTGTGCATCCTTGAATAACTTTCTGGCTTCCTCACCCTTTTCGGCATCATCCAGAATTCTTGGGTAACGTCCCTTTAGCTCCCAGGCGAAAAAGAATGGTGTCCAGTCGATATATTCACAAATTTCTTTTAGTGAATAATTATCAAATACTTTTATGCCCGTGAAAGATGGCTCAGTGGGAGTATATTTGCTCCAGTCAATTACCTGGGCATTGGCACGCGCCTCATCCAGTGTGGTGAATTTTGTTTGCGCCCGGCGGCCGGCATGGGACTGACGCACCTGTTCATATTCAGCACGTAAGTCAGCTACAAATTTTTCCCGATGTTCTTCTGAGATTAAATTTTGCGCCACACCCACAGCACGTGAAGCATCCTTCACCCATACCGTGGTGCCGTCATAATTCTGTTCGATTTTCACCGCGGTATGCGCCTTGGATGTGGTTGCACCACCAATCATCAGGGGCACCTCAAATTTCAGGCGTTTCATTTCTTTGGCGACATGCACCATTTCATCCAGCGATGGTGTAATCAAACCTGAAAGCCCGATGATATTCACATTCTCTTCACGGGCCTTTTCCAGAATCTTGTTGGCCGGCACCATGACACCCATGTCGATCACTTCAAAGTTATTACATTGCAACACAACACCGACGATGTTTTTGCCAATATCATGCACGTCACCTTTCACGGTAGCCATGAGAATTTTGCCATTGGAGCGACTGCCTTCTGATTTTTCCGCTTCAATGAATGGAATCAGATAAGCCACGGCTTTTTTCATAACACGGGCAGATTTCACCACCTGGGGTAAAAACATTTTCCCTTCACCGAATAAATCGCCGACCACATTCATGCCATCCATCAATGGTCCTTCGATAACCTGAATTGGTCGATCGAAATGTTGCCGGGCCGCTTCCGCATCCTCTTCAACAAATGCATCAATGCCTTTAACCAGGGCATGTTCCAGGCGTTTGGCAACAGGCAGGTTACGCCATTCAAGATTGTCTTCTACCTTACCAGTTGCGCCATCACCCTTGTACTTGTCTGCAATGTCCAGCAAACGTTCGGTGCCATCGGCACGACGATTAAGCACAACATCTTCAACGCGCTCGCGCAATTCTTCCGGCAAGTCATCATACACAGCCAGCTGACCGGCGTTGACTATGCCCATGTCCATACCCGCTTTTACTGCGTGATATAAAAACACGGAGTGAATCGCTTCACGCACCGGGTTGTTGCCGCGGAATGAAAACGACACATTGGAGACACCACCGGAAACCATTGCATGGGGCAATGTGTTTTTAATATCCCGTGTTGCTTCAATGAAATCGACACCGTAGTTATTGTGTTCTTCAATGCCAGTGGCAACAGCAAAAATGTTCGGATCAAAAATGATATCTTCGGGCGGAAAGCCTACCTGCTCAGTTAATATTTTGTAGGCTCGGGTGCAAATATCAACCTTGCGTGCATGTGTATCGGCTTGCCCCTGTTCATCGAATGCCATGACTACGGTGGCCGCACCATAACGACGAATCAAACGCGCATGTTTTATAAAGGCTTCTTCACCTTCCTTGAGACTGATGGAGTTCACCACGCCCTTGCCCTGAATACATTTCAAACCGGCTTCGATGATGTCCCACTTGGAGGAATCGATCATCACCGGTACCCGAGAAATATCCGGCTCTGAAGCAATTAGATTCAGGAAGGTCACCATGGCTTTTTCGCCATCAAGCATGCCTTCATCCATGTTGATGTCGATGATTTGTGCACCGTTTTCCACCTGATTACGTGCCACATCCAGTGCAGCTTCATAATTTTCTTCCAGGATTAAACGTTTGAAGATTGCCGAGCCGGTAACATTGGTGCGCTCACCTACATTCACGAACAGGGAATTCTCATCAATATTGCAGGGTTCCAGTCCGCTCAATCGACATTGCACGGGGACTTGTGGAATTTTACGTGGCGGATATTTGCTGACAGCTTCAGCTATCGCCTTGATATGTGCCGGTGTAGTGCCACAACAACCACCGACAATGTTTACAAAACCATTGCGTGCCCAGTCGGCAATTTCTTCCGCCAGCATTTCAGCCGTTTCGTCAAAACCGCCAAAGGCATTGGGCAAACCGGCATTGGGATGCACATTGATATAACAATCTGCAATGGCGGACATTTCCTCAACATGGGGGCGCAATTCTTTGGCACCCAAAGCACAGTTAAAACCAAAGCTGACCGGTTTGATATGACGCAGGGAATTCCAGAAAGCTTCCGGGGTTTGACCGGTGAGAATGCGTCCTGAAGCATCGGTAATCGTGCCGGAAATCATTACCGGTAAACGCGTACCCGATGTTTCAAAATATTCATCAATGGCAAACAGGGCCGCCTTGGCATTCAGGGTATCGAATACGGTTTCCACAA
>JBFHPZ010000056.1:0-9289 GCA_041592495.1 Gammaproteobacteria bacterium
CCTGTGATGTAGCTCAAAACCTGAGAAAGCAGCATGTTATTCAGATTAAATGCCAGGAAACCCATGAAGTTTTCCAGCGCCACATCAGCCAGAATATATATGACGCTCACCAGCATCATGTAATAAAAATAGATTTGTCGCCGCACAATATACGCCAACAGGGCCCATATGGCGGACCAGATTAGCACTCCCGCCAACAGCGGCAATGAATCTGCCAGCAAGCGTTCCAGATGCACTTCAGTACTGGATGCCAGATAGGTATCCGTAGCATAACCAATAACCAGCAGGCATAACAAACCCCAGACCATGGCTAGCGACCTGAATGCATCATAAAGACTGCTTCTGTCATGGAGTAAACGTGCTGCTTCAACCGGATGCCCAGGATTAAGAAAACGAAGCCGGGTTTTACCAATCACCAGTTCATCGCCGGAGTTTATTGATATAAAAGAGTCGTGATTTTTCTGGTTTTGAAATACAACGCCATTACGGGTATCGAGATCCTGAACCTGCCAGCCTTGCTCGTTTTGATTAACGATCAGGTGTTCAGCACACACATGGGGATCGGATAAAATAATGTCATTACCATAACCCCGACCAATGGCCACAGGTAAATGATCAAAGCTATGGTAAACCGAGTTACGTCTATGGGAGTCGGTCACTTCAACAACCAGCAGGGTCATTGCACATTCTCCATAAACTTACGCGCCAGAGTGATGGCATTTTCACGACTAAGACCACTGGCATTCATGTTTGCCAGCAATCCCTTGTGATTGAACTCAACTTGCGCCATGGACAGTGACACATCAAACAACTGTGGAAATCTTTTATAGTTGCGCAAACACATAGCCACTTTCCATGATTTATTAGCTATCTGTACAAAGTCCGTGTTGCATTGATAATTACTGACATCTTCCTTGCCTGCACGATTGGTACTAAAGCTGCTGGCGAATCTGTCAGAATACAAATTATAAAACTGGAAACGATTCAGGCTGTGTGCGTCATACCAGTCATACCTGAAATCTATACTGGCGGTTGTGAGTCGTTGCGATACAAAAATCGAATCGGGACTGGAACAGGCACTGTAGGTATGGTCGTAGAGTTTTTCTTTTTCTGTGTCTGACTTGCCCCAGCATTTGAAATAGTCCATTAGTTCGGCGGGTACAACAGATTCACCTAAAGAAGTTGTTTTCCATTCAACCGATAATATCTGCTCCATATAATGTTGTTGATTATTTAGCAACTGTTCGCCAATCCGGTCAGCCAGGTCATCCGTTGATAAAGTCTTTAACTGATTCACCAGTGTCTTTAAATATTTAACGGGCACCAGAAAACTCAAATCATTTCCCGCTGTGGCAACATTAATACCAATAACCTGACCGCGTTGATTCAACGCAGGCCCTCCACTCATGCCGGGATTGAGCGCGCCGGAAAACAATATTCTTTCATAAAGCGACTTTTCCAGCAGGCCATTGAATGTACCTTCCACAATACTCATGCCGAGATCATGCGGATTGCCAATTGCAAAAATACGTGCACCTTTGGATAAGCTGGCATCGGATAAATCAAGTTGTGTTTTTCCCTGGATATCAGCAGAAACTATGGCCAGATCATGAATGACATCAATATCCCGGATGTCGAGCTGACCTTTGGCGCCGGTGTTATCCAGGTATTCAATACGGTATTTATCCGGCGCATGAATATACTCGGCAACAACGTGATAGTTGGTTGCAATTAAGCCTTCACTGGAAATCAAAAAACCGGAGCCGAGGGATGATTTTTTATCCGATGCCAGATCAATGACCTGAATCTGATAAATACGATCCTGCAAGTTTCGGTACAGGTCTTCGGCGGTGACCGGTTGCGCCTGTAATGGCATGAGCAAATCAATCGCAAGCAAAACCATCAGGCTAAAGATGGATGTTAACTTTATGGGGAATTGATTTGGCAAATGCTAAACTCTTTAAAGGTGTATTCAAATACGGCATGTAAAAACATGGCATTCAATATGATTGTTGTGTTGTTTCACATCATAGCAAAGGTACTTGCATGATCAAAAAAATATCTGTGAATCAGCTCAAACCCGGTATGTATGTACATGACCTGAACACCGGCTGGCTCGGTCACCCCTTCCTGACCAATTCCGTCAGCATCAAAGATGAAAGCAGTATTCGCAAAATCATCAACAGCGGCATCCGTGAATTGTACATAGATACGACACTTGGACTGGATGTAAGTGACGCACCAACACAGCAGGAAGTTGATGAGAAACTGCATCAGGAACTACATGAAGTCGCCACCAGAACCCTTCACCAGAACAGTGTTGCGGTTAATGTTGAACTGGTGCGTGCCGAACATATACATCGACAGGCCAAGGATGTGGTTGGCCATGTATTTAATGACATTAAAATGGGACAACAAATCCACGTGGACCAGGTGGATACCATTGTTGACCAGATGCTGGATTCCATAATGCGGAACAAGGACGCACTCGGCTGTCTTGGCATGATACGCCAAAAGGATGCTTACCTGTTTGAACATTCCGTTAATCTGGGTGTACTCATGGTGGTGTTCGGCAAATGGCTGGGATTTGACCGGGAGCTGCTACACCCGATAGGTGTAGGTGCACTGTTGCATGACATCGGCAAAATCCGGGTCGACAACCAGTTATTAAACAAGAAATCTCGACTCGATTTCGATGAATATGAACAAATGAAACAGCATGTGGTTTACACCCGTGAAATACTGGATGCCACCCCAGGGATCAATCCCTTGTCGATTGAAGTTGCCGGCCTGCATCATGAACGTATTGATGGCAGCGGTTATCCCCATGGTCTGAAAGGTAATGAGATTAGCCAGTTCGGCCATATGATTGCGATCATCGATGTTTATGATGCGCTCACCGCTGATCGCGTGTATCACAAGGCGATGCCACCGACCTCTGCACTGAAGCGCCTACTGGAATGGAGTCGCCATCACTTTGAACCAGGCCTGGTAGAGCAATTTATCAAATGCATGGGCATATACCCGGTGGGCAGTATGGTTCAACTCAATACCGGCCAGCTGGGCATAGTGGTTGAGCCGGGTGAGACGGATTCACTGCATCCAACCATACGTATTGTTTTTGACACCCGACAAGGACATTTCCTGGCGCCTCGGGATATAAATCTGGCTGCGCTGGCGGCGCGCGGTGTGGATGAATACATCATCGGCTGGATTAACCCGTCTGACTACAAAATCAATATTCGGGACTTCATATAGCGCCAAATGCCCCCATATTCTGCTAAGCTGATGAAAATTCAGCTGCAATTATTTTTGAATCTGCCCGAGAAATTGGGTCTAAACTTCTGATTAACATTTTTCACCTACACAAGTTACTGATTTTTATGCACTTATCTAAATTATTTGCCATCCTGCTTGGCCTGCTGGTTTCCCTGTCATCCCAGGCCGTTATTACGCCACAAAGCACGCTGGAGCCCCTAGTCGAGCACGGCAAGACCACGGCGGAAATCGTCAGCAGGCTGCGCCACCAGCATTACGAGCGTGGTTCCATTTATCTGGACGACAACCTGTCATCCCTGGTTCTGGATCGTTATCTGGAAGAACTGGACAGGGACCGCAGTTATTTTCTGGCATCCGATATCAGTGAATTCGAGCAGTTTCGTTTCCGTCTTGACGATGCTTTCAAGACCGCCAATGTAAGCCCTGCCTTCGCTATTTTTAATCGCTATCAGCAACGCATTACCGAGCGTATGCAATACCTGCTGAAAACCCTGGACAAAGAATTCGATAAACTCGATTTCACCAAGGACGAGAGCCTGCAAATCGATCGCAAAAATGCTACCTGGGCAACAAACAACACCGAGCTGGATCAACTCTGGCACAAACGACTTAAAAACGATGTTTTGAACCTGAAACTTTCAGGTAAAAAAATGGAAGACATCAAAACGCTGTTGCAAAAACGCTACGAGAACCAGTTCAATCGTTTGAAACAGACTGAAAGCGAAGATGCCTACCGCGTATTCATCAATGCGCTGACCTTGAGTTATGACCCCCATACCCAATACTTCTCGCCCCGTGCAACGGAGAACTTCAATATTCAAATGCGCCTGTCACTTGAAGGCATTGGCGCCATGTTGCAATCCGAAGAAGAATACACCAAGGTCACTCGCCTGATTCCCGCCGGCCCCGCCGACAAAGCAGGCCAGCTCAAGGCCAATGACAAGATTGTAGGTGTAGGCCAGGGCAAGGATGGTGAAATTATTGATGTCATTGGCTGGCGCCTGGATGATGTGGTTGACCTGATCCGAGGCCCCAAGGGTTCCGTGGTAAGACTGGCGATTATTCCCGGCAATGCCGCCGATAATCAAAAAACCAAAACCATCAATATCACCCGCGAAACAGTAAAACTGGAAGAACAGGCCGCCAGTAAGAAAGTGATCGAGTTAGCCAATTATGGCCAGACTTACAAGCTGGGTATCATTGATATACCCAAGTTTTATATCGACTTCGATGCTGCTGCCAATGGCGACCCCAACTACAAAAGCACAACGCGCGATGTACGCAATTTGCTGAAAGAGTTGATGGCCGAAGGCGTGGATGGCGTGATTATCGACCTGCGTGACAATGGCGGTGGTTCGCTACGCGAAGTTAACGAACTCACCGGATTGTTCATCAAGCAAGGCCCAACAGTTCAGGTAAAGAGTACAACTGGCCGGGTATATATCCATGAAGATGAAGACCCGGAAATCACCTATGAAGGTCCGTTGGCGGTATTAGTGAATCGACTCAGCGCATCGGCTTCGGAAATTTTTGCCGGCGCTATTCAGGACTACCATCGTGGCATCGTCATCGGCACCCAGACTTACGGCAAAGGTACAGTACAGGCGATGATGCCGCTGAACCGTGGACAAATTACACTAACGCAACAAAAATTCTATCGCGTATCCGGCAACAGCACCCAGAACCGGGGTGTTATTCCAGATATCAAATTGCCATCGCTTTATGATGTCAACGAAATCGGCGAAAGTGCACTTCCCGGCGCCCTGCCCTGGGATACGATTCGTGCCGCCAAATACAATCCTTATACGGATTTCTCCGGCATCGTTCCACGATTGCAGACCTTGCATGAAAATCGTTCCGCAAAAGACCCGGATTACAAATACCTGATTCAGCTGAATGAGCTTGTTGAAAAACGCCGTGACATGAAAACCATTTCACTGAACGAGCAAAAACGTTTACAGGAAAAGAAAGACCTGGAAGCTAAACAACTGGCCATTGAGAACGAACGTCGCAAGGCCAAGAACATGAAACTCATTAGCAGCCTGGATGAACTGGACAAGAACGATGAAAAAGATGAGCCCCATGAAACCGAAAGCGGTAATGATGAAACACCATTACTGACAGAAAGCGGTTATATTCTCATTGATTTTATCAACCTGAACTATCCCCAATTCGCCAAACATTAAATTCAGATTATGACGAAGCGCATGCAAGGATGCATGCCTCAATCCTGTAACAACGCTTAATGTAACGACTCATTCAATCCCCATTGCCGGCTATATTTTTCCATGACGGCGCGCACATTATCCGGATAACCAATAATATCCATTTGTTGCATACCTTCATTAAAAAACATTTTGGCGTCAGCGGGAATGTTAACAACCATCTGATCAAAAACATCTTCCATTAACTTGTCATCATGACTGCGGGTTGCAATGATGCCCCAGTTAATATTTAAAATACGCCAGGGTCGCATTGGGTTGGTTGCTTCGAGATCGCGACGAATATCATCGGCAACCGCTTTCACCACATGGGTTACCGCACGGCAAAGCTCACCCAGTTGCTGCTCGTCTTTTATTTCATTGGCAAAACTGGCTACTGCATTGACAATGATATCCAGCTTTTCAATGCGTCCACCATGTTGATGAATCCAGACCGCCGTAGGCAAAGATAAACGATGCAATTGCATCATCGCATCCTGCAAACCGCGATTGACAGCAACAATCGCCAGCTCATCTAACAGGCTCAATACATAATCACCTATCTGGGATATATCATTTTCTGTTAGCGGCTCGTGCCGGGTGGATTGTCGGTCTGCATTAACACGCTCCATAATATCGATGCTTTGCTCGGTAGCCACAACCAGTTCCCGTGCTGTTCTCGCTGCATCATCCTGGCCGGACTTCAAACTCAATACCAGCTCACTGGTAGCATGAGTAAATAACGACCTGAATTCTGCAGGATTAAACTCTAATAAATTTTTCATAAGTTTATTCGTTTTGTAAGGTGCATTCACAGGCTAAACTAGGGATTATGGCGCTATCACTTCATCACAATAAAAAATACCGCTTTCCCTGGTCATCAGGTAACCAGTTTAACCTACTGGTTGATGGACCGGCATTTTTTTCTGCCATGCTGAATGATATACAACAGGCTGAACATTATATCCTGTTTGAGATGTACCTGGTGATGCCCGGCAAGGTAAGCCAGAAATTCTTTGATGCCTTATGTGCTGCGGCTCAACGAAAAATCAGGGTATATGTTTTATTTGATGACTTCGGCACACGCACCATCACGGATTATCAGCGCCAACAACTCATAAACGCGGGTATAAACCTGACGTTTTATAATCCTTTAAAAGTAAGTAAAAAAACCCTAATGCTGTTTCGGGATCACCGCAAACTCATGGTGGTGGATGGAAAAGTCGCCTATGTCGGTGGCGCCGGTCTTCTGGATGAATTTGATTTACCCAATCCAGCAAACAACTGGCACGAAACCATGGTCAGGATTCAGGGCCAAAATGTATTACAGTGGCAAGACCTGTTTAATGATAACTGGCAGCAATGGTCAAGCGAGACCATAGAACTGATGACACAGCATACCCCTGTCGGGACCCAAACCGGCCGTGTAACCATGACACAGGGGCCACGTTTCATGGAAATCAAACGTTCATTTATCCAGCATGTACGCAACGCCCAACAACGGGTATGGATGTGCACCGCCTATTTCGCACCTTCACGCAAACTACGACGTGAACTACGCCGCGCCTCTCTTCGTGGCATTGATGTGCGCATATTGATTCCCGGCCCGATAACCGATAATCCTATGTCACGTTATCTGGCGCAACACTACTATACAAAGCTGTTACGTAATGGAATACGCATATTTGAATATCAACCGCGATTCCTGCATACAAAAATAGTGCTTTGTGACAACTGGGTTTCTACCGGCTCATGCAATATCGACCGCTGGAATCTACGCTGGAACCTTGATGCCAATCAGGAAATTATTGACGATACATTTTCTGCGGAAATAGCCGACATGTTTAACAGCGACTTCAATAACAGCCTGGAGATCCAGTTTAATGATTGGAAGAAAAGGTCTATCATTTCAAAAATCAAAACCGGATTCTGGGTGCATACCATCCGCTTTGCAGATATGTTATTAACGCGTTTTAAAATTATTCGCTACTGGAAACAACTCAACAAACGCAAGAGTGAAAAGCCATCATGAGACTATTACACACCATGTTACGGGTTGGCGACCTGGATCGCGCCATCAAGTTCTATACTGAAGTACTGGACATGAAACTACTACGCAAGAAGGATTATCCGGACGGAAAATTTACCCTGGCTTTCGTCGGCTATGGTGATGAATCGGATCACACCGTTATTGAACTCACTTATAACTGGGATACTGATCATTATGACCTCGGTAAAGGCTTTGGCCATATCGCCATTGAAGTAGACGACGTCTATAAAGCAGTGGAGCGCATTCGCCAGAGAAACGGAAAGATTATTCGTGATGCAGGCCCCATGAATGCAGGAACCACAATCATTGCTTTCGTGGAAGATCCCGACGGCTATCCAATAGAACTACTTGGCCCCAAACACTGATTGTTAAGCTGTATTTGCAGCTTTATTTGTATTGTTATGTTGCAGCACTGACACAGTGATTTGATTACGCCCGTTACGTTTGCTTTGATAAAGATTTTGATCAGCCGCCTTGATTAGCATGGAACTCGCCTGATGAAAATCGGCAATCGCAGTTACCGCACCGGCACTGATTGTGACCCATTTACTTACACTGGTTTTACCTGCGCTAATGCGTGCTTCTTCAACCGACTGGCGCAGGCGCTCGGCAATTACACGGGCATGATCTGCATTGGTATTAGGCAATACTATTACAAATTCTTCGCCACCATAGCGTGCAATAAAATCAGAGGCACGTTTAAGCTGGCCACCCAGAATTTTGGCAATAGAATAAAGACAGATATCCCCCATCTGGTGCCCATATTTATCGTTATACGCTTTAAAAAAATCAATATCGATCATGACCAGGCTAATGGGCGAATGTTCGCGCATACTGCGCTTCCATTCTTCTTCGATAACCAGGTCGAAGTAACGTCGATTGTAGGAACCGGTGACGCCATCAATAATCGTTAAACGCGATATATCGGTAAAACGTTGCGTGGAAATTCGAATAACAATTACTGCGACAATAATACTGACAACAAAGGTTAAGGCTGTCAGCAAGGCAATACGATTTTGAGTTTGTTCGAAATCTTTAACAATGGATTGATGACGCTCTCGCTGCAATGACACCATTTTATTCAATAAGCGAAGCACACCCTGCTGTAACATTCTGCCTTCCTGTGCCAGATCTCTTAACGCTTCATCTTCGAGATCACCCAGCACTATGGCATCCACCAGTTCTTCATGAAAAGGTTGTGCCTGGATAACGGCCTGCTGTATGTCATCATAAAGTTGTTTCATTTCCGGTGTTGTCGGAAGCGCCTGGATCGACTGGCGGGCAATGGCATATTCCGCTGCATAGCCAAAAAAACGTAGACGTTCTTCATCTCGCTCGAATACATCCCTGGTATTCAGCATTTTTAATATACTGATTTCCCGTTTGCGTATGTAGTCACGCATGATGTGTACATATTCAGATTCCATACTGGCATCGAGCACCAGCCTAAATGAATGGCGACTCCATTTATCAAGCTGCCATAACACTGTTCCAGCAGCCACAACACTCAATGCAAGCACTACCGTAAAGCCAAGAGCAGTGAGTGATTGCATTTCGTTCCTAAAGGCCCATTTCATACAACCCACGCACAGAAGCTATTTATATGTAAAATATAGCCTGTTTCAGCTAAAGCATCCTTATTTATGTCAATAGAATATATCGACACCGCCAGCGAACTGGCTTCTGCGTGTCAACAACTTGCCCATAGCCCTTTCATTTGTGTTGATACCGAATTCCACCGGGAAAGCACCTATTACCC
>JBFHPZ010000057.1:0-9267 GCA_041592495.1 Gammaproteobacteria bacterium
ACCAGGCGCCGCAGGATAAAGTCGAGGTCAAGCTCCAGATCAGCACCCGGGTGAAGATTTCAGAAAAATTGTTCGGTGAAAAAACCGACCTCTGGTTTGGTTATACCCAGAAGACATTCTGGCAATTGTATAACAGTGATTTATCCGCAGCGTTCCGCGAAACCGATTACAAACCGGAATTGTGGTTTTCTTTTAAAACCCAGTGGGAGTTATTTGGCTTTACCAGTCATGTACTGGATGTGGGTATTACTCACGAATCCAATGGGCAGAGTGAGTTATTGTCACGAAGCTGGAACAGGGCGTTTGTACGCTTTAGTTTTGAACAGGATCAATGGGCCATGGTGTTCATGCCCTGGGTAAGGTTTAAGGAAAGTGCGGCTGACGATGATAATCCCGATATTGAAGACTACGTTGGCAAGGCGGAGTTCAGGCTCATACATAAACGGGAGAGTCATGTTTATGCACTGATGGTCCGCAATAATTTAGATGCCAAAGAAAACCGGGGCAGTATTGAACTGAGTGCGGTATTTCCCTTCGCCGGCAGGCTTAAAGGCTTGATTCAGTATTACAACGGATACGGTGAAAGCCTGATTGATTACAACACGAGAATGCGTCGTATTAGTCTGGGAATTGTTTTGATCGACTGGTTATAAAAAGTGTTCTTACGGCAAATGCTTGCTACTACTGAGGTCTTTACGTGACAGTAATAGAATAATGAAAAGCGCAGGTAAGCCGAGCAATGATGAATAAATATAAAAAACAAAATAACCATAGCTGTCCACCACAATGCCTGAAAAACCGGCAATCAGTTTTGGCATAAAAGTCATTAGTGAACTGAACAGGGCATATTGTGTTGCCGTATAGGCGGTGTTGGTCAGGCTGGACAAATAGGCAATAAATACAGCAGTGGCGATACCGCCCGCAAGACTATCCGCACTAATAACAACCGCCAGCATACTGATGTGAGGGCCGATTTGCGATAACCAGGCAAACAATAAATTACTGGCAATCACCAGCACACTGCCCAGCATCAAAATTTTCATAATGCCAAAACGCACAACGAGAATGCCGCCCATGGCCACACCGGTCATGGTAAGAAAGAAACCAAATATTTTGGTGATGCTGGCAATTTCAGATTTGCTAAAACCCAGATCAAGATAAAATGGATTCGCCATAACCGCCATGGTGATATCAGTAATGCGATAGGTGCCGATTAGTAACAGAATGAGCAGGGCATATTTTCCGCTGCGGCGAAAGAAATCAGCAAAGGGGCTGATAACCGCACTGATAAACCATTCCGTAAATTTCTGCATTAAACCTTTTACATGAACCGTTTGTTCAATTTCGTTGATCAGTTTTTCTTCCTGGGCCAGTGTTTCGGTATTCAACTGATGAGTCGGCTCGCGAATAATTAAAGTGGTGGTAATGCCCACCAGTGTCAGTATTGCCATGCTGATGTAGGCTATGGACCAGTTAATGAAATCGGCGATATACAATGCACCGGCACCGGCAGCGAGTGTAGCAATGCGATAACCCAGTACATAACTTGCGGCCATGGCTGCCTGGTATTCCTTTTCCAGTGCTTCAATGCGATAGGCGTCGACCACAATGTCCTGTGTGGCGGATGAGAACGCAACAATCAGTGCATAAAAAGCAAACAACTGCAAATGATTGGCGGGTGAAGTGAACGCCAGTAATAACAGGCCGGTAGCAATACCGGTTTGCGCCAGTAATAACCAGCTGCGACGTTGTCCCAGTAATTTACCCAATAACGGAATCGGTACGCTGTCGACAATCGGCGCCCAAAAAAACTTGATGGAATACATGATGCCGATCCAGCTAAAAAAGCCAATCGTTGTACGGCTGATGTCGGATTCACTGAGCCATGCAGACAGGGTAGAAAAAACCAGCAAAAACGGCAGACCGGCAGAAAAGCCGAGAAACAACATGCCAATAACCCGCGGCTTGGCATAAACACTGAGTGCTTCGCGCCAGCTATGCAGTTGATTGTTATCAGCGGGTTTGGGTGAGGTCATTAAAGCTTTTGTTGCTATCAGCAGGTTAAGGTTTGTAAACCGGTTGGCGAATTTTATAAATCATATTCGTAATCAATAATCAGTGGTGCATGATCTGAAAAGCGTTCATCTTTATAGATGCTGGCCTTTTTTACTGTGTCTTTAAGCTTAGGTGTGATCACCTGATAGTCAATGCGCCACCCAACATTATTGGCCCAGGCCTGGCCGCGATTGCTCCACCAGGTGTATTGATGCTCGCGCTGATCAACCACACGAAAGGCATCGACATAGCCAATGTCGCCAAACAGTAGATCCATCCATTCCCGTTCTTCCGGTAAAAAGCCGGAATTCTTTTGATTGCTGCGCCAGTTTTTTATGTCAATTTTTTTATGGGCGATATTCCAGTCGCCACAAATAATATATTCACGCCGCTTGCGCCGCAGTTTTTGCAAATAAGGCATAAAGCGATTCATAAAATCGAATTTCACCTGCTGGCGTTCTTCGCTGGAAGAACCGGAGTGCATATAGAGTGAAACTACACTTAGGCCATCGTATTGCACTTCGATGTAACGGCCTTCGATATCGACATCATGCCAGCCCAGTCCCTTGATCACCTTGTTGGGTTTTTTCTTGCTGAATATCGCAACACCGCTGTAACCTTTTTTCTGGGCGTCATGGTAATAGCAATGATAGCCGGGAGGACAGAAGTCACCATTCAACTGGTGTTCCTGCGCCTTGGTTTCCTGAATGCAGATGACATCGGCTTTTTGTTTTTTTAGCCAGTCGAGCATGCCCTTGCGTACGGCGGAACGAATGCCGTTGGTGTTGATGGAGATGATTCGCATTAAATGAATTAGCGCTTATAATATGCAAACCGCTATTCTACACACGAACCAGCTTACAGGCGAATCATGCATTATTATCAGCACCGTTTTATCGAATTGGCACTTGAGTACGACGTTTTGCGTTTTGGTGAATTTAAACTCAAGTCCGGTCGCATGAGCCCGTATTTCTTCAATGCCGGTTTATTCAATACTGGCAAGGCATTGGCGGAGCTGGGTAAATGTTATGCCCAGGCAATTGTCGATAGTAAAATTGGTTACGATGTATTGTTCGGCCCCGCCTACAAGGGAATTCCTCTGGTGGCTGTTACGGCAATGGCGCTTTATGAAGAGCACGGACTGGATGTGCCCTATGCATTCAATCGCAAGGAGAAAAAAGATCATGGCGAAGGCGGCAATATAGTCGGTTCACCCCTGGACGGTCGTGTGCTGATTCTGGATGATGTCATCACCGCCGGTACCGCCATTCGCGAGGCCATCGATATCATCGATACCGCCGATGCGACACCCGTGGGCGTAGTCATTGCGCTGGATCGCCAGGAAAAGGGCAAGGGTAGCTTATCGGCTATCCAGGAAGTGAAACAGGATTATGGCCTCGATGTGGTTAGTATCATTGGCATGGAGCATCTAATTCAGTATCTGGAGGAAAAAGGTAATCAGGGCGACATGCTGGATGCAATGAAGTATTACCGCGCAGAATTTGGCGTTTAGCCGATAATCAGTTTCAGCCCTACCAGAAACGTAATCACTTCGTAAGTGCGCTTGATCAGGCGATTGCCTTTGATAATGGCCAGATGGGCGCCGAGGTAACCGCCAATCAGCGAGCCCAGCAGTAAAGCCGGCAGCCACTGCCAGTAGATTTCACCCAGCACACCCAGCGTCACTGCACCGGTGCCGTTCCAGAACATACCCACCAGGATCAGGGTATAGGCCACCGCCGCTTTGTAATCCAGGCCAAACCAGCGTACCAGCCACAGGGTTACGAACAGGCCGGTGCCAGAGGTCAATGATCCATTTAGTGCACCGATCATAAATATCGCACTGCCACCAATCACATAACCACGGGTATTCCGGTGGGTGGCGACGAAATCTTGTCCCAGCTCCGGTGATAACCAGGAATAAATGCCCAGGCTCATGGTGAGAATGCCCAGGGCAATTTGTGCTACCCGGTCAGGAATATGAAGAATAATGCTGGCCCCAAGGATAACACCGGGCAGGCCACAGGCCAGAATGAACAGGGCAAACTTACGCTCCAGGTGGCTGCTGCGTAAATGGCGCAGGGTCGCTCCCACGCCCAGGGCTATGCTGGCAACCTTGTGTGTCGCCAAAGCGATACCAAAAGGCAGTCCCAGAAAAATTAATGCGGGTAACTGGATTAGCCCGGCTCCACCGCCTGCCAGTGCAGAAAACAGGTTGGCTACCAGTGAAATCAGGAACAGCAGGGTTTGGTTAAGATCGAGCAAAATGATATGCAGTTAAAATATTAGTTGTTTTATTTTGCCACAGTCACGACGTTTACGGAAAAAAAGTGAATTGGTGTATATACTTATCTAAACATATTTTTCATGGGTGGAGGATGAGTACTGTGTTACGTCACGTTGTGTGTCTATCGTTTCTCTTGTTTGCGTCAATGGCGAATGCAGCATTGAATAAATGGGTTGATGAAAAAGGTCAGGTGCATTATGGCGATCAAATTCCGCCACAATATATTGATCAGAAACGTTCAGTGTTGAATGAGCAGGGTGTGGTTGTTGAGCGTATAGATAAAGCAAAATCCAGTGAACAATATGAAAAAGAAGCCGAGCAAAAACGCATAAAGGCTGAACAGGATCGTGCCAGGATGATCGAGGCGAAAAAAAATGCCCTGCGTGATCGCGTATTGATGGATACCTTTACTACTGAACGAGATTTAATTCATGCGCGTGATGCGCGTGTCGAAGCAGTGGATTCCCAAATCCAGTTAACCGAAGCGTTCATCAAGGAAAATGAACGCAAACAGGATGAAGTACAAAAACGCATTGAAAAGCTTGAAAAGGCCGGCCGTACCGTTCCGGATAATATGCATAAGGAACTGGGATCAGTCAGTCGGCAAATGGAAACCAATAAACAATACATTGAAAACAAAAGAGTTGAGCGGGAACAGATTATTAAAAAGTTTGACGAAGATATAATACGGTTCCGCGAACTCATGGAAGAAAAGAACAGGCGCGCCAACTAAATACCCGCTATTGTCAAAAGCCCTGCATTGTCAGGGCTTTTTTTATGCCTGAATGATGCATTCTGCTGCAGAGCCCGGTCATTTTAGTACAGAGAATAAACAAATTTAGTTAATCGTTATTTTACGATGTAGTGTTTGTGTCAACCCGGTATTGGAATTATGATGATTCTGCCTTTCTGGAACTGTTACGGGGCATTTATGTCGATTAAACAGTATGGATAAAACTGAGGGGGTTGAAAATGACTGAAATGACAAAAGAGCTGGGTAGTTTTTGTGTGGCCTGCCTGGCTGCAGCCGTGGTAATTGTGTCTGTAGTCTCTGTTGCTGTGCTGGTATGGACACAGATTTCCTAGAAAAAGATGTTGAGTAATAAAAAAGGCCGCGTCGCGGCCTTTTTTATTACTCAACAGTTGAATGTGATCAGATATTCTCATCTTTCGGGTAAGGTATGCGTATATGACCAAAGCGTATCGCGAGAACTGTTAGCGCCAGAATCAATGCAGAAGCCGAAACCGCAATAATTCCTAAACCATCCAGAGATTTCATATCCAGAATCAGATAACGCGCCAGGGCAACGATGGCTATATAAATGGGTATGCGGATAGGTAGTTTGCCGGATTGTAAATAAATTGACGCCATGGAAAGGACTTCGAGATAAATAAACATCAATAACAAATCAGCCAGGGTTACCTTTCGTGCTTCTATCATGGTATTGATTTCGGTGCCGAAAGCAATCACTGTTGCAATGGCAATAGCAAGAAGACCGATATCTTCGACGATGATCAGCGCTTTTTTGCCAATAATTTGAATTAGGGTCATTGCTGCTTATCCAGGATGAATTTGATGGGTGTTATTCAACCAGATTTTATGGTTGTTGGCCAGACTTCATTCTCCGGCGTTCTCGATTAAGTCGATATAGGCAGCATAACTGGCGTAAGCCGTTACAGGTAATATTATAACCAGCAAGGGTATGGCAATTACCAGTGTGACTAAAACCAGCAATGCCAGTGTTAATGCCCAACGCATCATTAGCAGTTTATTGTGCATTACAGTTGTGACACTGGAGTGGACTGCGCTGACAAAGCTTTTTCTCTGATGCAATATGAGCGGAATGGAAAATGCACCGACTACAAAACCCATAAGTGCAATGATGAACCCCATCAAGCCACTGAAAAACAGATAGGAAAGCAGTTGATTGCGTAATATGGGATTTGTTAAGAGTTCAGAATTAATGGGAATGGACTTAACGCCAAAGTACATGCCATAAATTACCAGGGCATCTGTCACCCAGATCAGGTAACAAACACACAGGATAAAGCTTAGAAACCAGATACCGGGTGTGGCTTCGGTGATGCCGAAAATTAAATCCTTAAAACCGGGTGTGTTGCCTTCATGAAGTATACGTGCAACCCGTTGAAAGCCCGTTACCAATAAAGGGGCTATAACCATAAAGCCTGAGATTAACGGGAAAATAATTAGTCCAAGATCCTGTTGAATTAAAAGCCAATAGCTTGCCATTCCAACAAAAACAAAGAGGCTACTAAATAATACGCTGATCCATTTCGTCAATAAAAAGTATTGCCAGCCTAGTTTTAGCCAGGTGCGTACTTCGAGTTTTTCATGCTGCTTGATAATCATGTCGAATATTCTGGAAGCGAAGCATGCTTAAGGAATTGAGTTAAGTCATTTTTGAAAAATTAATCTGTCATGTTTGGGGCATTGCTGTAGTGAACAACAAGTTTAAGTAAGCGTTGAATGTCTGCTCTAATGCCATCCCGCGTAACACCAAGGGATATTAACTGCTTGAGAGCAATGCCAGGCTTATGCATAAGATCTCTTCACCAGAGTCGAGATGACAGTAATTCGGAGCTTACTTAAGTGAATAAGCATGAGCTATGCTCTATATGATATTGGATGTGACTGGAACTTAGGCGCCGGGTTTTTATTTCAATGAAGCAGCGGTCAGCGCTATGCCCTGCTTGTACTCTGTAGGCATGAAAAAAGCTTTTTCGAATTTGCTGCTATCAAATAAATATTCATATTCATTTTGATACAGCATTTCGACCGACTCTTTGGCCAGGGGATTGAACAGGCCAGCCGCTCTCATCATCCATCGACTTAGAATTGAATAGTTAGGTTTAACAGAAAAATACTCTGCAACTTGTTCAATGAATTGCTGTCCAGTGAGTGCATTTTTATCTGTGGGCAAATGCCAAATCTGATTAAATGCTGATTCGGTATTGGCCAGCAAGGCCACTGCCTTGCCTGCATCTGGTGTATAAGTCATGGAGTGTTTGAGATTTGCATTCGCAATCCAGTTAGCTGATTTACCTTTTTTCAATCGCTCAAAAACCATCGGCAAGACAAAGGTATTGCTGGCATTGGGACCATAAAAATCAGCGGATCGACAAATCATGGCGGTCAAATTACCTGCGCTGATTTCATCCAGTAGTTGCTGGCTGATTTTTGCGCGCACTTCACCTTTGCGACTGCATGGGTTCATGGGTGTGTCTTCACGCATCCAGCCATCAACCTTGCCATACATATAAACATTATCGAAGAAAACCAGCCGGGCATTGTTTTTCTTGCATGCATTAATCACATTGCCCATGACTATTGGCCAGTATTGTTCCCAGATACTGGTGTTATAAGCGAGACCGACGGTGAGATAAACAACGTCCGAGTCTTTAACCGCAGCAATCACTTCATCCTGTTTGGTGAGGTCGGCCACACAGGTTTCATCATTAGGATTGATTTTTGCAGGATGCCTGCTAACCAGCCGGAGTTTGTGATTTTTTTGGCTAAGATTTTTCGCAATCTCGGTTGCAATAATGCCGCCACTGCCAAGAATAGTATGCATGGTGAGCTCCTGTTAGTTAACCATATCGGAGATGCATAAAGCCAGGGAAGGGAGCAGCATCAATCTGCTCCCCGGTTTTCTAACCTTTGATCAGGGTGCCAACACCTTCATCGGTTAGCAGTTCAAGAAGGACGGCATGTTCTACTCGACCATCAATAATGTGCGCGGTTTTAACGCCGGATTTCACGGCATCCAGTGCACAGTTTACTTTCGGCAGCATGCCGCCGTGTATGGTGCCGTCTTCAATGAAGCCATCGACCTGTTTCGCGGTAATGCCGGTGAGCAGTTTGCTTTCCTTGTCGAGTACGCCGGAGGTGTTGGTCAATAACAATAATTTTTCCGCACCCAGTACCGTCGCCAGTTTGCCTGCAACCAGATCGGCATTGATGTTGTAAGATGTACCATCTTCACCGACGCCAATGGGTGCAATGACAGGGATAAAGTCATCATCGTCCAGCATGGAGACAACGGAAGGATCAATGGTGCTGACTTCTCCTACGTGACCAAGGTCGATAATTTCCGGTGCTTCCAGTTCCGGTGATTTGCGTTTGATTTCCATTTTGCGTGCGCGTATCAAGCCGCCGTCCTTGCCGGTTAAGCCTACCGCACGACCACCTTGCTGATTAATAAGCGTAACGATGCTTTTGTTTACCAGGCCACCCAGAACCATTTCAACCACGTCCATGGTTTCCCGGTCGGTGACACGCATGCCATCGATGAATTCGGATTGCTTGCCGATGCGTTTTAACAACTCACCAATTTGTGGGCCACCGCCATGTACCACAACCGGGTTAACGCCAATCTGTTTTAGCAATACGATGTCCCGGGCGAAACTGAGTTTTAAACGTTCTTCAGTCATGGCATTGCCACCGTATTTAATAACCACGGTTTTACCATTGAGTTTCTGAATATAGGGCAGGGCTTCTGCCAGTACTTCGACAATTAAATTAGCTCTGGATTTATCCACGAATCTATCCCCAATAAACTAGAAAGGTATGTTGAGTTTACTATTCACTTTTGCAATTTCCTTACGGAATTTATCTTGCACTTCCTGCAAAGTGATTTTGTCATCGGCTTCAAAACGCAAAACAAGACAAGGTGTGGTGTTAGACGGGCGAATCAATCCCCAGCCTTTTTCCCAGGTAACACGCATGCCGTCGATGGTTGAAATATCCGCATTGCCAAAGTCTGCCTGCTGTTTAAAAGTTTCCATAAATTCATAATGTGCGCCGTCTTTATCAAAATGAATTTGCAATTCCGGTGTATTAAAGCTGTCCGGTAATTTGCCAAAGACTTCGGCGGCGGTTTCTTTCTTCTTGCTAAGAATTTCCA
>JBFHPZ010000058.1:0-9128 GCA_041592495.1 Gammaproteobacteria bacterium
AACAGGGGGTCCAGACCGCCCTGGCGATCCAGGGCAGACAGATCATCGAAACCGCCAACATGAACTTCACCAATGAAGATCTGCGGTACGGTGTTACGGCCACTGCGATCTTCCATTTCCTGACGAATCAGTTCATCGTCATTCACATTGATCAGGGAATAATCAACGCCCTTGCCATCCAGTAGCTGTTTTGCCCAGGTGCAATAGGGACAAAACGGTGAGTAATAAACAGTAATTTCTGGATTAGCCATGATTATTATTTACGTGTCAGGGGCAGGTTAGCGCTGGACCATCCCATGACACCACCGGCCAGATTATGTACCTGTTCAAATCCCGCCTTATTCAATAACTTACAGGCATAGCCGGAGCGACTACCGGAACGGCAATAGGCCAGAATGTGCTTGCCTTTGTATTTTTCCAGCTCTGTGATACGGCCTTTTAGGGCTGACATGGGAATGTGTATGGCATTTTTGATATGTCCGCCACCGAATTCCGATGCTTCACGTACATCCAAAATGATCGTTTCATCATTATTCATTAAACGAACTGCCTCAACTGCATTTAACTGGTTAACCTTGCTAAAGCGATTCTCCAGCTCGGCTTTTACAAGTAAAACGGTGACAACCACAAATGCACCAAACAGCAACAGGTGATTGCTGGCAAATTCAATCAATTGAGACATGTATTCAAACCCGAAATGAATAAAAACGACAACATCCGGCACTCTTTAAAGTGCCGGATGGGTAAGAGATATATTTTACTCGTCTAGCAGCACTTGAGAACAAAAAACTTCCTGCATCATGCTAATCAGACGCAGGGTACGCGCATCACCGACACGGTAAAACACGCGATTGGCATCTTTGCGGGATGCCAGAATACCCTTGTCACGCAGAATAGCGAGATGCTGGGAAATATTGCTTTGGGAAGTACCGACACTATCAACTATATCCTGTACACTGACTTCCTGATCTTTTAATGTACACAGAATTTTTAGACGCAGAGGATGGGACATGGCCTTGAGCGAACGAGATGCCCGATCAATATCCTCTTCCCTGGTCATTAGCTGTGTTTCTTCTGAATAAACAACCATTGAGCTGACCTTCTTGCTTGATGCGGAAAAATTTATATTAGTAAACTAGCATAAAATAATACATAGTTTTTTATTTTATTTTAAAATTTTATACCAATAAATTTGAAATTAATCGACATTTATATTTTATTCAGGGCAAAACCACCAGGAAATACATGATCAGATTCCTGTTCAGCCTGCTGCTTATCAGCTTCATTATTCACCTGCCTGTCTATGCCAGTAACCAGGATGCAGGTAATTATCAGATCAAGCTGGATCAAATCCGTGAAAAAATCACCAATGTACTCAATCATCTAAACGAAAATCAGAGCAAACGGGATGATATCCGTAGTGAATTACAGGGTCTGGAGGTAAAAATTGCGAAAATATCGCGATCTTTGCGTAACACACAGAAAAAACACAAAAATTCAGCCAAAAACCTGTCCGATCTGAAATCGGATCTGGTAAAACTCCGGCAAAAACTGAACCTGCAGCGTGAATTACTGGCTAACCAGCTCCGCTCAGCCTATGCCATGGGCCAACAGCCCCAGATGAAACTGTTGCTCAACCAGCAGGACTCCGGCGAAATGGGTCGAGCCATGATTTATTATGAGTACATGAACAAGGCCCGCAGTGAGCAAATCCAGGATTACCTGCACAATATCACCCAAAAACAACAACTCGAAAACGATATCGCAGCCACCACCAAAGAGCTGGAAGCGCTGGCCAAAAAACAACTGAATCAGACAGAGGAACTAACAGGGTTTCGCGGTGATCGTAAGCAACTGCTGTCACGACTCAACAAGGATATAGAGGGCCAGCAACTAACGCTGAAAGATCTGGAAAACAGCCGTAGCCGAATTGAGCAATTACTGATGTCGCTGGGAGAGCTGCTGGCAGACATACCCGCTGCACCGGATACCCAGCAACCCTTTTCCCAGCTCAAGGGCAAATTACCCTGGCCCACAAAAGGCCCACTGGCAGCCCAGTTTGGCACCTCACGCCATCAGGGTGATCTTAAGTGGAATGGTGTAGTGATCAATGCAGCCTACGGTACACCCGTCAGGGTCATCACCTACGGCCGGGTAGCCTTTGCTGACTGGCTTCAGGGCTTTGGCTTTATCACCATCATTGATCACAATGATGGTTATATGAGTCTTTCCGGCCATAATCAGGCCCAGTACAAACAGGCCGGTGACTGGGTAGAGCCGGGCGAAGTTATCGCCACAGTCGGCGATAGTGGCGGCCAGGAAAACAGTGGCTTATATTTTGAAATACGATATCAGGGAAAACCGGTCAACCCGACACAATGGTGCTCATCCAGTGTGCGTCACGTTGCCTTGCAGGACCCATAAATTTGGAGCATTGAATGAAAATAATGATTAAAAATATCGCAGTCCTGCTGATTTTCAGTGGCGTGTTTGCATTCACTTCGACAGCAGGGGCAGAGCAACAACCGGCTACACCGGAAAAGGAAGGCCTTCCCCTTGAGCATCTGCGTAACTTTTCCGATATTTTTGCCCGCATCAAATCCGATTATGTTGAACCGGTTGATGATAAGCAGCTACTGGAAAGCGCCATACGCGGCATGCTTTCTGGCCTGGACCCTCATTCCACCTATCTCGATCCCACTGAATACAAGGAATTGAAAATTGGCACCACCGGTCAGTTTGGTGGGCTGGGCATTCAGGTCGGTCTGGAAGACGGCTTCGTCAAAGTCATTTCGCCTATTGATGATACTCCGGCATTCAAGGCAGGCATCAAGGCCGGGGATTTGATTATTCGCCTCGATGATAAACCGGTGAAAGGCATGAGCCTGAATGACGCGGTCAATATGATGCGCGGTAAACCCGGTACCAGCATTGTGCTCACCGTTGTTCGGGAAGGTGAAACCAATCCACTGACTTTCACCATTGTTCGCGACATTATCAAAGTGAAAAGCGTAAAAAGTCGCCTGCTGGACAAGGATTACGGTTACATCCGTATTTCAACCTTCCAGTCACGAACCGCCCAACATCTGGTAGAAGCCATTGATCAACTCAAAGCTGAAAACAAGCAAGCGCTGAAGGGCCTGATCGTTGATTTACGCAATAATCCCGGAGGCGTACTGAATGCGGCGGCTGATGTCAGTGATGCCTTCCTTGATGATGGGCTGATTGTTTATACCAAGGGTCGCATTGAAAATTCCTATTTTGAATTCAAGTCCAAGCATGGCGATGTGATGAATGGAGCACCCATGGTTGTACTGATCAACGGAGGTTCTGCATCAGCGTCTGAAATTGTTGCCGGTGCATTACAGGATCACAAGCGTGCCATCATCATGGGTGCCAAATCCTTTGGTAAAGGCTCGGTGCAAACAATTCAGGAATTGCGTAACGGAGGCGCGGTCAAATTTACCACGGCCCACTATTTCACACCTTCCGGTCGTTCCATTCAGGCGGAAGGCATTGAGCCTGACATAACTCTGCAAAACCTGCGCCTGTCTGCTGCGGAAGACAATGGCGTGAAAAACATCAAGGAAGCGGATCTGACTGGCCATCTGGAAAACCCTGTTCACCAAAAACCGGAACAGGAGGATGGCTTTATCGAAAATGGCAATGAAAACATTAGTGATGATATTACCCGTAAGGATTATCAGATCAATGAAGCACTCAACCTGTTAAAAGGATTAAATATCCTGCAAAAACAGAAATAACGTGAGGTGACATCCATGACTAAAGTACTGGTCCCCCTCGCTCAGGGTTGCGAAGAACTGGAAGCCATCACCATTACCGACTTGCTGGTGCGCGCCGGTATTGAAGTGACCACAGCCGGACTCGATGACAAACCGGTGAAAGCATCCCGTGGAATACGCATACTTCCCGACACCAGCATCGACAAGGTCGTTAACAATGATTACGACCTGGTAGTTTTACCCGGTGGCTTACCCGGCGCTGATCATTTACGTGATGATTCGCGGGTGCAATCCATTCTTAAACGCCATGCCGCCAATGGGAAATATGTGGCCGCCATATGCGCCGCTCCCAAAGCCCTGGCGCAGGCCGGTTTACTCGAAGGTAAAACAGCTACCGGTTATCCCGGTGTGTTATCGGCTCTTGACCTGGATAGCACCACCATCAAGGAAACACCGATTGAAATCGATGGCAAGATCGTGACCTCCCGTGGCCCGGGCACCGCCATGGACTTTGCATTGACCCTGATTGAATTACTTGAAGGTAAAGCCAAGCGCGATGCGGTGAGTAAACAACTTGTCAGATAATTCATTCTGATCAGTGTTTTTTCAGTTCAAATTTATCTATATTGGCTAATGTTTCTAACCCGTAGTGAAGCACCATGTTGAGAGCTGTTTTGTTTTGCCTGGCCATCGCTGCCAGTAACACATTCGCATCCGATATCGAACGTGAACAACGCCTCGCCAGTGAAATCATCGACTCCATTATGGACGGTGAAGCGATACAACTGTCCACAGGTGAGCTCGAATTTCTATCCATTTATATGGAATCCGATGTTGAAGCCCCAAAAGGTGCGGCCATTATTCTCCACGGTCGCGGCTATCATCCCAACTGGGCTGATGTGGTTTACCCTTTGCGCACCGGCTTACCCCAACATGGCTGGCATACCCTGTCCATACAATTATCCGTCATGCCAGCGGATGCCAAATATTATGATTATCTTCCCCTGTTTCCCGAAGCCTTTCCCCGCATCGAGGCGGCCATAGCCTTCCTTAAGGAAAAGGGTATAGAAAATATTGTTCTGATTGCCCACAGTTGTGGCGCCCACATGGCCATGGCATGGCTGGAATATGCAGATAGCAAGGACATTGCCGCCTACGTGGGTATAGGCCAGGGAGCAACCGACTATAAGCAACCGATGCTGAGCCCGTTCCCGCTGGAGCAGCTCAAATTTCCGATTCTGGATATCTATGGCAGTAATGAATACCCGGCCGTCATCAAAATGGCGCCGGACCGGCTGGCCAAAATCCGGCAGGCGGGCCACCCCGGCTCAGAACAACGCATTGTGCCAAAAGCAAACCATTACTTTACCGATATGGGTGAGCCGCTTCTCAACGAGATTGCAGACTGGCTGGATAAATTGCCGAATTAATCCCTGTGCTGCCTGCGCCATTCATAAAGCACCATGGCCAGGGCATGGGTGACATTCATAGAACCATTGATGCCAAACATGGGAATGTAAACCGAACGCTGGCAACAGCCGAGGACTTCCTCACTAATACCATGGCGTTCACTGCCAACGACCAAACTGCATTGGGTCGGCAAAGCCGTTTCCAGCAGATTTTCTGATTGTGTTGTCAGCTCAATAGCAATCAAAGGCTGCAAACCCGCACTCCTATTCAGAAATTGCTGCTTCGGAATCTGTTCAATTTCAATATGCTTGTCCGTTCCCCGCGCAATACGACTGATTTTTTTACTGGATAAGTCGGTTTCCTCACCCACCAGCAACACACGTTTGCTACCCATGGCATCAGCCAGGCGAATCAGGCTGCCAATATTTTCCGGAGTCCGCAAACCATCCGCAATGATCACCGGTCCCGTTCTGGCCTGTTTTGTTTGGGATTGTTGCTGTTGTTGAAACAAGGCCTTTGTACCCAGTTGTTTTCCAGCGTTTTCAGTCATGGCCTGTCATATTTTGTTCAAAAGAATGTCACAAACCCATCATTCGATATGGCTAGTATGGCCGCAAAACCAGACAGGATCATGACCATGAAATTTTATATCAAAGTGAGCACTGATGAGACAGTTTCACTCATGACTGAAACGGGGCAAATACTGGGCAGTTTTACATCGGTTTACGAAGCCCTGCAAATCTGCGAAGACCAGTATTTATCGAATCCGGCTGTATCAACCCATGAAGTTCGAGTCCATAGCCATGATATTGATACGGTTGAACAGGAATATGCAATTGCAGTCTGAAAATGTTGTTTAGTTTAGTGGCTTATTTTGATTAGCATCATTCAATTTTGAACGCGAGAAACTTTAATTTAATGACTACACAAACAAGGTATTGACTGTTAGAACTGCAAAAACGTAATATCGAATCATCCCAAATGATAAAAGCTTTACACTACAGGTTGTATTTATGAAATTTCAGATAAACGAACTGAAAGACCATACCGCTTCTCTGATGACTGATATGGGTTATGTTCTGGGTTACTTCAAGACAGTTGATGACGCCAAACAGGTATGTAATCAATGGTATTCTATGAATAATACGGAACAGAAATATGATGTACAGGTACAACCTTACCAGGAACTGTCACTCAGTGATAAGTTACTGGGCATGATGCACATCTAAACTCTCGTATCACAGTACATTACCGTTTCTTGCTTTATCTACTATTGGTTTAGCATGGGTTTATTTATACAGTTTTTGTGAAGTTCCAGGTTTACTGTATATATCAGACTCGATGTGCATCCAGACTAATATTTACCAGCTCATTACCCAATAATTCAAGAACACCCTGGTAACGCTCATTACCCATGGATGAAAATTCAAAGCGGTAAGTTCGTGATATTTTTATCCTTCCCAATGTGTTCTTTTTCAGTCTTATGCGATTCATGACAACTGTGTCATCGAGTAATTGCAATTCCAGTTGCTTGCAATGTCTGGCTGCAAGTTCACGGGCATGTTCCCGGGATTTTTGAGCCTGCCAAAGATACCAGGCCAACACAATAACAACATATCCAATAATAATATCACCCAGATCAAACATGATCAGGCCGCATCATTACCCTGTAGAACCCGTCCTGAAAAATCATCGTTTCCATGTTGCATATCATCGCCCAGCAGATCTTTTTTAAACGCCGCTTCATCAATACTGACATCAAGATATTTAGCGATGGTTCTTAAATCAATTTCAGCATTTTCGATGCAGGAGGTACCACCGGGGGATGGCGTCATATTGAAAATTGCACCGATTCCGGTATCGATTTTGGCTTCACCCAACAGCAATTTACAGTGATCCTTATCGATCAACTGGGGCCTGATTCCGCCTACACGATTGGCGAATTTTAGATCCCTTAAACGCAGTGAGGGAATAATTTTACGGGCATCTTTAAGGAATAAAATCTTTCTGATAATAGGAATTTCAAACAACATGTTTTTAAACATGTAATTACGTATATCACTCGACCTGAATAAATCCAGCAACACGGTTGCCACTCGACGATCAAAACGAAACACCTGGAGAAAATCCGGTAGTGTTTTGTAATTATAACGCTCCAGAATTGGCAGAATCAGAGCTGTCGGACCAAAGCGGGTTGCTCCCGGCACCAGCACATCCGGATCGCCATGGATGGCGGCAAAGGGCAGGGCATCATTCTGAACGGTATAAACCTTGCCTTTCAAAAGCTGTGGCGTGAAATAATAACTACCCGCTACAGGCAAACAGGAATAATGTAAACCATAACCCAGATCATGAGCCAGTTTCAGGCTATGACCACCCGCACACACCACAATGGATTTTGCCACATAACCTGTGCCTTCAGTTTCAACATAAAACCGATCATCCTTATGTTTAATATGAACGACCAGTTCATTGTAATGAACATCGACATGCTTGTTTTCTATCAGCTGCGCCTGACGCACAAATGATCGCGACAGGGCTTCGTAGTTTACCGCAGTGTATTCGTTGGTCGATCCAAGCGCGACAATTTCATCATCCCGGAAATGTTCACCATTCATGGCAACATGGGGCTCGATCTTGGCAATTGCCTTTTTATCCAGCAACTTGAGATTGGGGTAATGGGGACCAAATATCTCAAAACGTTTGCGCAATTTTTCGCATTCTTCTGCACCCACACCCAGCACCATTTTAGGAAACTTGAAAATAATATGATGGCTATCCGGCTGAACTAATGCGTAGTTACGCAACATACTTGCCGCACGTTTAACTTTTAGAGCCTTTTCAAGGGTGTAATTGGTTTCTATATCACCACAGTGCAGGGTCTGGCTGTTATTGCTGGACAGGGAATTCACCCGCGCCGGCGCGGCATATTTCTCGATTAAACCAATATGCTTAATATCTGTGTATTTGGAGGCCAGATATAACAGGGCGCTTCCGGAAACCCCGGCGCCAATGATTAACAGATCATACTGGTTGCTGGACATGGCTGGTTTATCAGTGATTGATGAAATTGTGGGTCAGTTTAACAAAGCGGGGTTTGAAGGGTAAGTCATCTCTTAGGTAAAACATTGAGAAATATCCTTTTAGTCGGTAATCCGCCCCTAAAGATAATGTTTCGCCTTCTTGGCGACCTACTTAAAGGGATCGTGGACTAAAAGATGTGCACAACACAACCGCGTAGCGATAACTCTTTCCTTTTACAGTTTGCCGAGTAATGCATCTTTGGTAGGGCAAATCGAACACGATGTTCGACTTAGTCTTGTTGAGGCATGGATGCCGATTAAATTCGTCTGGAATGAATTTGAACAGCTTTGCTGGCCCGTAGGCAAAGATCACTAGCACGGGTAGCTCGGGTACCCACAGGGCAAACTGTTTATTCTAACTACCCATTCTAAATTGACGACAATAATTATTTTTTCTTCTTCGGCCTTTCCCAACCACTTATCGTTTTCTGCGGCACACGGCTAATGACTAACAAATCATCACCAACATCTTTTGTCAGTGTTGTTCCGGCACCGATGGTTACACCTGCACCCACTGTCACCGGCGCCACCAACTGGGTATCTGAACCAACAAACACATTATCCTTGATAACGGTTTTATGCTTATAGGCACCATCATAATTACAGGTAATAGTACCGGCGCCAATGTTCACATCCTTACCCATTTCGGTATCGCCAATGTAGCTCAGATGATTTACCTTGCTGTTTACGCCAATGATGGCTTTTTTGATTTCAACAAAGTTACCTACCTTGCTCTTTTCCATTAAATGGGTTTCCGGACGAATGCGGGCAAATGGACCTACTTCTACTTTATTATCAATCACTGCATTTTCAATAACGCAATTAGGTTTTATATTTACATCTTCACCAATTGTGGAATTAATAATGATCGAATTAGCGCCAATGCTGGTAC
>JBFHPZ010000059.1:0-9059 GCA_041592495.1 Gammaproteobacteria bacterium
AATTAAACTAAAACCAATAGCAAGTAGTAACCAATTAATTTTTGCCCTGTGTTCTTCAGAAGCACTTGTAACAATTGGTATCTCAGCCAGAAGCGGCAGCTCCAGGTCTGTCGTTAATACTTGTGAGAAACGTATTCTTGGATCTATCTGGAGCATTACATAAATCAAACCAACGGGTATGGCCAGGCCAAGTAACAATCCTGCAATAGCAAAATGCAAAAAGCGCAATCCAGTAGGTAGCAGCGGAAGCTTGGCGGGCTCCTGTATTTTATAGGTTAAGCCCTGGTTTTCCTGGTCCAGACTTTTTGAAACGCGAGCTCGTTCCATTCGACGTAACAGGTCCTGATATATCTCATTATTTACCTGATAGTCACGTGTTAGCGTTGATAAGGTAGCTTCACCCCCATGAATTCTCCTTGCCCTTTCATATTCATTTTCGAGCATCTTTTCCATTTCTGATATTCGGGTTTTCAAGGTAGCTATCTGAGTTTCGGTCGCTGATAAGTCACCACGTAATTGTTGATATAACGGATTTAGGATAATCGCTTCATCAATATAAGTTACACCGGTACTTCTGGCCTGAGATCTTGCTTCCTCGCGTCTCTGTATTTCGGCATTCAGGGCATTTTTAAGATCTTCTATCTGATGTTTTATTCTGACTATATCGGGGTATGTTTCCTGATAGTCTAATCGCAATGTTTCTAATTCAGACTGTAATTCTGCAATTTTACTTCTGTACTGTCCTTCTCTGGATTGGCTGATTGTGATAGCCGCTTCACCTGACAATTGCTCATTTAATGAATTTTTACGTATCATTGTTTCACGAAGCTGTAGTCGCGTTTGTTCTATATTTGATTGCAACTGACTTATTCTGTTTGAAACTTCTGTTTCCAGACCAGGGCGGGCGTCAGGATTGCTTGAACGAAACTCTCTTAATTTTTCTTCAACTTCTGTCAATTTTTGCAGGTATTCATTTACCTGTTTTTCTATAAACTCAAAAGCTGCCTGACTTTCTTCGATTTTTACTCTCTCGCCTTCATTGATAAATAACTCAGCCATTCTTTTAGCCGTAATATAGGCGCGCATCGGATCGCTATCATTGTATTCAATCCTTAGTAAGTTATTACCGACAGATGCAACAGTCACTTTTTGTTTGATGTCCTGTTTTATCTTTTCTTTTGCAACTTCAGAAGGATTAGCGTCCAACCAACCACCGTCTTTGAGAATATCCTCCATGATTTTTTCGCCAAAGACTATTTCACGGGCGTTACCTGCATGATCAGAAAGACGTGTTGCTTCCGCTGTGCCTTGCATCAGCGGTTGCAGAATGTTGGTCTGGTCAACCAAAATAATGGTAGATGCGGTATATCTTTTTGGCCAAACACTACCGACTCCAAGCAAACTGAGACTGATGATGACGAAAACAATAAAGATTGCATTGCGGCGAGCGTAACACTCTCCAATCAATATCTTTAGTATTTCTTCAAATGGTAATCGCATCCCGGCCTTTCCTCATTAATTAAAATAGTCGTTCGGGTACAGTGATTATATCGCCAGGACGAAGCTCAATATTTGATTCAAGCTGCCCCTTGTAGAGTATGTCACTCAGATAAATACTAATGACGCGTGTCTTGTTGTCTATTTTTCGATATAGCTTGGTTTTGTTAGGCGCTGCGAAATCATTAATGCCACCCGCAGCCAGTACAGCATCAAGGACTGTCATTCCCTGGCGGAAATTAAGTGAGCTTTGGGTATTAACGGCACCTGTTACTCGAACACGTGTAAGATATTCATGGCTTTGCAGGCTGGTGATCATAAGAGTCACATTTGGATCTCTTACAAAAGCTTTAAGCTTGTTGCTGATGTCTTCTGCAACTTGTTCAGGCGTAAAACCTGCCGCCTGCACATCACCAATAAGTGGCATAGAAATTTTGCCGTCAGGTCGTACTGGTATATTGACCGATAGCTCAGGGTTGCGCCATACATTGATGCTGACTGTATCGTCTACACCTATGCGATAGACAGTTACGGTTCTTGCAACATTTTGGTTCTGTAAAATATCAGAATCTGTTGAAATATAGATATCAGAAGCACAGCCTGTAATGAACATTAAAGCTGCAACAATTGCCAGTATGGCCTTAGTCATTTAAATCCTCCAGTGAATGAATCCATTTTCTGGTGATATCGCAACATCACCTTAGCCCACTTTCTTCCCTAGTCACACTTGGAGACAAATCAATTATTGTTTAGCCTCCGTGAGGCGGTATTTTACGTTTTATGATTAAACAAATCTAGCATTTTTTAATTCAAAATCAGTAACTTCCGATACATATTAGCCACCCGTTCGGGTGGTAATTAGTTAGCCTTTCAGCATCTCAGGAGTGATCGGAATACGTCGAATTCGTTTTCCTGTTAATGCATATACTGCATTACAAACAGCTGGCGCTATGGGAGGCACAGCAACTTCACCAATACCGCCTGGTGGCTGAATACTTTTCATTATATGAACTGTGATGTCGGGCATCTCACTAAATTTAAGCAAGCTGAAATTATGGAAGTTGCTTTGAATGACTCCTCCATTCTTAATATTTATTTCACTTTTGAGTGTTGCCGACAGGCCAAATGCGATTCCGCTTTCTATCTGGCTGACAATAATCTGCGGATTAACGGCAAGCCCACAATCCACCACGCAATAAACCCTGTGCACTTTAACTTCATCCTGCTCAACAGATACCTCCGCCACCTGGGCAGTAATACTGTTGAATGCAGCATGGATAGCAATTCCTCTGGACTGCCCTTTTGCTAAAGCACTTCCCCAGTTCGACAACTCGGCTACCTTGTTCAGTACGGCCAAAACACGTTGATTATCTGCTAACAAGTCTTTTCTGAACTGATAAGGGTCCTTACCAATTTTTGCAGCCAGTTCATCGACAAATGACTCCATGACAAACGCATTGTGCGAACTACCAATCGAACGCCAGGAGCCAATCGGAACGCTATGTTTTTTCACATGGTAATCGACCCTGGCATAAGCCACATCATAGGGCAAATGGGTTGCGCCACCGACTGAACGTCCATGGGTTGGCCCAACAATGCGGTGCTGCCAGGCTAACACCTTACCTTCATTGGTTACTTTTGCCTGTAAGCGATGACTGGTATAGGGTCGATAAAAATCATGGCGAATATCTTCCTCACGACTCCAGAGTAATTTTACGGGAAAGCCTGATTTTCTTGATATTTCAACGGCTTGTATTACAAAATCCGGTTCAAGCCGGCGTCCAAAACCGCCGCCCATCAGCGTGTTATGCACGATAATGTTTTCAGACTCCATGCCGAGCTTATCCTTGACCTTGCCTAGCAAGCGCCCCAGCCCAGTGTGGAGATATGCCTTGATTTTGTCCCGTGCATACTGTGCATGCTGGGTAGGCGCCCAGGCCTCACAACCATCTGCATGAACATGTGCGGTACAATTCATCGGTTCCATAGCGGCATGTGCCTGAAAAGCCGCTTCATAATCAGCCTGCAATGCCAATGATTCCCCCGTGATAGAATTCCCTTGTTCCATTTCGATTGTGCCGGGCTGATCCAGCAGTTGCTTATATTCCTGTTGTATCAATGCATCTGATAGTTCACTTAGTTCATTGCTCCATTTAATCTTCAATAGATCAACCGCTGTTTGAGCCTGCCAATAGGTATCAGCCACCACGGCTACTGCGTTATCCAAAACAACAACATCCAAAATGCCACTCAAGTTTTTTATGGACGCAGAATCGACTGATAATACGCTAGCCCCAAAAACTGGTGCCTGACGAATCGCAGCATGTTTTAAACCAGGAATTTGCTGATCAATACCGTAACGAGCTTCTCCGGTAATTTTTATTCTCGCATCCAGCCTGGCTAAAGATTGACCGACAATACGAAACTCATCAGGATTTTTTAAACGAGGTTGCTGTGGCACAGTTTGTAAAACAGCATTCGCAATCAGATCACCATAACTGATGCGCTGCGCAGTGGTTGTATCAATGACGTATGCATTTTCTGTACGGCAATTAGATGGGGCAATCTGCCATTTTTTCGCAGCGGCATTCAGCAACATTTCACGCGCTGCAGCTCCCGCAGTTCGTAATGGTTCCCACATTTCTGTTACAGACATGCTGCCTGCTGTAGCCATATTGCCATAAATATCTGATGTTTTTGCCAGAACAAAATGTACTTTGCTCCAGTCTGCATCCAGCTCTTCTGCTACCAGCATCGCCAGAGCAGTAATAACGCCCTGACCCATCTCGGCTTTTGAAATGGTAATGGTTACTGAACTATTTTCGTGGATTTCCAGCCATAGATTAGGTTTGAATTCATTTGCAGATTCAGAAGTAGAATCACTGCAACCGATTACCTGCACTCCCAGCAGCAAACCAGAACCGGAGATAAGTGATAATTTAATAAATTCTCGACGGGAAAGAGGCGGCGTTTTCATAATTTGGCGCCTCTGATAATGGCAGAAGCTCGCTTAATAGCCGTTCTGATACGTGCATAAGTCCCACAGCGACACAAAACACGATCCATAGCCTGTTCAATTTCTTTATCTGTGGGTTCTGGATTGTGAGCTAGCAATGCTGTAGCCGTTATTATCTGTCCAGACTGGCAATAACCGCATTCAGGTACAAACTGCTCTAGCCATGCCTGCTGCACTGGATGCAGTTGTCCATTTTGCGCAAGTGACTCTATTGTTTTGATTTTTTTACCAATGAAATTACCAACGGGCTGCACACATGAGATAACTGCCTCATTATCTACCAGCACCATACAATTACCGCACTGGCCAACACCGCACCCATACTTGGTACCCGTTAGCCCCAGGTGCTCACGCAATACCCATAGCAATGGTGTATCTAATTCAATATCCAGATCGTAATTATTACCGTTAACATCAATTGTAATCATTTATATGCCTGCCCATATCTCAAAACTGCAATTCCATATCGATCATCAGAATACCAGATAACAATACAATACTGCAGCCTCCAGTTAAATAGGATAGAATTTTGTAGCGCATTTGACATAATTACCGGATATGAAGCAAAAATACAGCCACGCAGAATGTTACAGAATACTGAAAGTCAAATATGACTGCAGCTGGGAAGAATTGCGCAAGTCTTACAAAATGCAAATCCAGAAATGGCACCCAGACCGTTTCGAAGATGGCTCAGCAGAGAAACAAGCCGCAGATGAAAAAATAAGGTATCTCAACACAGCCTACCACCAACTCGCGGATTATCATCGACAGCATGGCCAATTGCCTGTTGTAGAAAAGCCAGCAGAGACTCGCACATCAACAGTAATAACACCCGACACAACAGCTAAAGCTCGACCAACAGTAAACAGACAAAATACTGGAGCCTCATCTACAACAGCGGCGGGCAGAGTAAGACCACGCAAGGAACCAGGAAAATTTCGGATCTACCTGACCCTTGCAGCTGCAGTCACTTTTTCCTACATTCTACTAAGTCAAAATCCTACAGAAGATTCCAATCAGAAACAGACATCTTCAAACCCTAAAGTGGTAAGTGAACAATCAGAACAATCATCGTCACCTGATCAAACAGAACAAGAAACCGACAAAAACCCAACTCAAACAGATAATTTACAAACCAGTGTCGCCACAGACAATCACAGATCAGAAAAAACAAAACCCAAGGAAAATGATTTTTTTACCTACGGTTCATCGATAGGTGAAGTTATCAGCGTTCAGGGCGCACCAACCAGAATCGAGGGTGATACCTGGTATTACGGTGACTCAGAAGTGTATTTTTATGAGGGAGAAGTTGTTAAATGGAGACGTATGCCTGGTTATCCATTGAAAGCGCAGCTAATAATTACAACTCCCGGTGAAGACAAAAAAAAATCAGATAAGAAAATCAGCACAAACTCGTTACTAGACTAGTCGGTTGTTAAATCCTGCAACTTACCGCGCACCCTGACCAAACAATACAACCTGTGCAGTTTGTAATAGAATTGTTAAATCAAGAAACAAACTGTAGTTTTTGATGTAATAAAGATCATACTGCAGCTTATTACGTGTATCTTCAACAGTATCGCCATAGGGATAACTGATCTGTGCCCATCCTGTTATACCAGGTTTCACAGTATGACGAAGTGCATAATGCGGAATTGCCTGCTCAAAGCTCAGGACAAATTCCGGACGTTCGGGCCTGGGTCCGACAAAGCTCATATCACCCCTTAGCACATTGATAAGCTGAGGCAATTCATCTATTCGCGTCTTACGAATAAACGCCCCGATCAAGGTAACACGCGAATCTTTTTTCTTGGCAAATTGTGCACCATCTTTTTCGGCATCGACTTTCATACTTCTGAACTTCAACACTTTAAATGGCTGGTCGCATAAACCGATTCTGATTTGACGATAAAATATGGGATCTCGCCCAAAGCTACTCAACCAGATTGCTACTACAGTTACAATCAAAATCGGGCTGGCAAGAATTAAAATAATCAAACTGATAATAATATCAAACAGACGTTTTCCGCCATTAGGTGAAACTGCTCTCGTGAAGCCGGATGAAAAAATCATAGTGCTAGGGTGTAAAACATCAAGTTCGATATGCCCTGTTACCCGTTCGAGAAAATGGACAATATCTCTGACAAAAATGCCTTTCATCTTGCACTCAAGCAAGCCATTGATGGGAAAACCCTTGCGACGATCGTCCATGGCCAACACAATTTCATCTATATTGTTTTCCAGTGCCAGATCCAGAATCGTTGTTGTTACATCAAGGATCAACTCATCTGGAACCAGCGGATCAGATTGATCTACGCGGATAAAACCAATTAACTCATGACCACTTTTGTTGAGCTGTTCATCCATATCACAAAAGATACTGGCCTGTTTCCCTGTGCCCAAAACAAGAACACGGCGTTTGAATATTTCATTGGTGTCCAGTTTCTGATAAACCGTGCGTGTGATTAATATGCCGAAAAAGGCAACAAGCATGGCCAGGGCAAAGACACCGCGACCAAGAAATAGATCCGGATAGATATAAAAAACCAGGGTACTGGCTAGAAATCCCAGGCCAAAGCTCAGGAATATCCTGATCATCATACCCGCAAAATCATCAACAACATTACGGGTATGCAAGCCTACAGCCGTCATGGATAACCACATGATCGTGGTAAAAAGCAGGGCTTTAGGCATCAAGGGTTCAAGCAACAACTTATTTTTAGGGTCATCGTCCAGATAGCGAAGCTCCACCCCTAGATAAACGGAGCCATAAAGAACGACAAACTCAAATAAAATCAACCAAACCAGTGAAGTTGGTATGTAATGGTAAAATATCCTCAGCATATAACTGCAATAACCTTTTTTGTTCTCATTTTTTTTAATATCTATAATCTTACTTATTGATAAGGCGGGCCTATTATACCTGAATCCAGTAGCCAGACTAATCCCCTGTTGGAGTGAAGTAAATTTTTCAACACACACTAATTCAGTTGGGTAATGCTTGTAAATGCAGCATCATGTATGATTGCGCCTTCAAATTCATTAAATGGGTTGCAATTGATATGTTTAACATGGCAAATACACGGATAGGCATTGTCGGCCTCGGCTATGTGGGACTGCCCCTCGCTGTAGAGTTCGGTAAGAAATTTCCTACCATTGGCTATGATATTAATCAGGCCCGGGTAAACGAGCTGAATTCTGGAAAGGATGGAACGCTAGAAGTTTCTGAAGAAGAACTGAAAGCACCCAAAGATCTGAAATTTACCGCCGAACTCGACATGATTCGCGCTTGTAACGTATATATCGTAACTGTTCCTACCCCGGTCGACAAAAACAAAAGACCTGATCTGACACCCTTGATCCAGTCCAGTCTGGCCCTGGGTAAGGTACTGAAAAATAATGATATCGTTATTTATGAATCAACGGTGTATCCAGGAGCAACCGAAGAAGTTTGTGTGCCGGCTCTGGAAAAAAACTCTGGCCTGACATTCAACAAAGACTTTTATGTGGGTTACAGCCCGGAACGCATTAATCCCGGTGACAAAGACCACCACGTCACCAAGATACTAAAAATCACCTCCGGCTCAACACCGGAAGTTGCGGATTATGTCGATAATCTATACAAGAGCATCATCACAGCGGGCACCCACAAGGCAAGCACACTGAAAGTAGCTGAAGCCGCCAAGGTTATCGAAAATGTACAGCGTGACGTGAACATTGCTCTTGTTAATGAACTGGCGCTCATATTCGCCCGCCTGAATATCGACACCCTGGACGTGCTGGAAGCCGCCGGAACCAAGTGGAATTTTCTACCCTTCCGACCAGGCCTTGTCGGTGGACACTGTATTGGTGTTGATCCCTACTATCTGGTGCATAAGGCCCAGGAAACCGGCTTTGAGCCCGCCATTATTCCAGCCAGCCGACATACCAATGAATTCATGGCAAGCCATGTTGTAAATCGTGTTGTACGACTAATGGCAAAGAAACGTATTAATATCGTTGATGCCAACATCCTTATCCTGGGACTTGCCTTCAAGGAAAACTGCCCTGATCTGCGTAATACAAAGGTTGTGGATATAGTTAGTGAACTACAACCCTACAACGTCAATGTTGATATCTATGATCCATGGGTTAATCATGAGGAAGCCATGCATGAATATGGCTTGTCATTAATAAAGGAACCCAAGAAAGGACATTATGATGCGGTCATCGTTGCAGTAGCGCACAAACAATTCAGGGATATGGCAGCAACGGGCATCAAAACCCTGTGTAAAAATCCGGCCGTCATTTTTGATGTTAAATATGTGTTACCGCCAAATGAAATAGACGGGCGCTTATAACGTCGCTGATTAATAGCTGCAACTGAAAAGGCTCCCATATGGGAGCCTTTTTGTATTTGGTGGGTGGAAGGATCACTAGCTCAATTTAAGGCTGCTGGCAATTTTGTACTCCGGGCATCCTGCCCTTCACCCTTCGGACCATGCTGTGCATGTTCAAAATTGCTCCAGGCAATTTTGTACTCCTGGCTTCATGGTTTCCACACATC
>JBFHPZ010000060.1:0-9003 GCA_041592495.1 Gammaproteobacteria bacterium
ACTTAATGTTTCAACTGTATCGATGTACGCTTGCCAGAATGCAGAATTCAGCACCAGCAGAAGATAGATGTAAACATTCAGTGTCAGTGTGGATGATTTAACGTCAATATCCAGAATGCGTCTGGCGATGAAATGTTTAGACATGTCTGATAATCGTTGTAAAAGCATAATCGGTTGAATAATGGTTTCTGGCTGGCTAGCAGGGTATGCAGCAAGCCTTGGGCTGTGTAATCGTAGGGGGGATACCACACTGGGCAGTATGTATTGGCTAGCTTAAAGAAGTCTTAATAGCCGGAATACGGGTGGGTGTTTATGATTTTAGCCAGTTCATGGCGTCGTCTTTAATACGGAATACCCGGGTTTCAAACGGCTGGTTTTCGAGATGCGTTAGTGATTGATACATGCGAGATAAGCCGTACACCAGGTCGTCTGGTGCAACTATTGCTGTTTTGCCCTGCTGGCGTTTTTCCGTTGCGGTACGGGGTGTAAAGGCAATACTTTCAACTTCCGGTTTGCTAAGGGCGCTCACATCCGAATCGGTCAAATCCCATAACACGTGTTTTGTAATTTGACCTGAATAGAACTGTTCAATGGTGTGTTTGATTTCAGCGGCCGTGACCTTGCCTGTCAGGGTATAGATGGTCAGGTCATTAGCCTCATCCAGGTAATATGATATGTCGGCCATGTTTGCGCTCAGCTTGTGACAGGATTGCCATCAAGCCAGGAATAATACAAAGCAGGCATCGACATAAGGATTATCCCTGGGATAACAGAGTGCGCAAATCAATCACGGCTGCATTGGCGCGTGAAATGTAATTGGCCATGACCAGTGAATGATTGGCGAAGAAACCAAAGCCGCCGCCGTTCAGTATAAACGGACTCCAGATGGTGGCCTGGGTCGCATCCAGTTCACGAATAATTTGCTGCAAACTCACCAGTGCATTTTTCTTTTGTAAAACTTCCTGAAAATCCGCTTCTGCTGCTTTTAATAAATGGCTCAAAGCCCAGGCGCTGCCTCGTGCTTCGTAAAACACATCATCGATTTCCATCCACGGTGTTTTGACTTCAATAATTTTCGCGCCGGGGGTGGATTGCTGAGCCTCGGCATCGCCGGCAAGATCCGTATTGAGACGTGCCTGGCCAACACTGGCGCTCAGACGTTGCGATAAACTACCCAGGCGTTTCTCAATCAGCGCCAGCCAGTCGCTGAGGTTATCGGCGCGGGCATAGAACTGTGCATCCTGTGTGTTTCCATCGGTGAGGCGATGCAGGTAGTTGTATATATCCCCAATCGCTTTGCCATATTCGCTTTCCGCCGAAGGCAGTAACCAGGAATCGGAATTGATGCGGAACTGGTTTTCGGCGCTCACCAGATCCTTGTCTTCCACCGATTGTGACTGGGACCGACTGAGGTCATTGCGCATGACCAGACTTAAATCGCGTACCTGGCTCAGCACACCGAATTCCCAGTTGGGAATGTTGTCCATGAACACACCTGGAGGAATTACATCGTTGCTGAGATAACCGCCGGGTTTATCCAGCAGGGTTTCGGCAACACGGATCAGTGTGGCGGTGGTGATATAACCGGTAACCATGTCTTCATTATGGCGAGCGGATACGTTGCCGGCATTTTGAATCACATTGAACTCATCCGGTTCACTGTTCCATAAAAACCCAAATATCAGTTGAACGATAATGAGTAAAACAATGGCGGCACTGGTTAAGCGCAGCGCCCAGTGATGTTCGTTGATACGGGTATTTCTTAACGGACGCATCAACGTTTCATGGATCTGGTTATAAATTTCGGTGACACGACTCAGTAAGTTCATAAACGCTTCCCTAACAGCATGGTTGTATAAGACCAGGTCTTATTGTAACGGTTCGCTCCCTGGAATCTAGGCCTGAATTTCTCAGGCCAGAAACAGGTCACTGCCTGAATCAGGCCGCCTGGTATAAATGCACATCGGTTTGTGGATAGGGAATACCAATACCGGCTTCATCAAATCGGTATTTGATGGTTTCCTGCAAATCAAAATACACCGCCCAGTAATCACCGGACTTTACCCAGGGTCGCAGGGCAATATTGACACTGCTATCCGCCAGCTCCAGTACACCAATGGTGACAGCGGGATCGTTTAATATGCGCTCATCGGCAGAAACGATGTCACTCAGAATGGATTTGGCCTGTTTGATATCAGCGTCGTAACTGATGCCGATGACGAGGTCAATGCGTCGGGTTTCCTTTGCCGAGTAATTGATAATGGTGTCCCCCATGATTTTGCCATTGGGAATAGTAATCGCCTTGTTGTCCCCGGTACGAATATGGGAAGTAAAGATATCGATGGATTCCACCACACCTGCAATGCCGCCGGCTTCGACAAAGTCACCCACCTTGAAAGGTCGGAAAACGATAATGAGTACACCGGCTGCAAAATTCGATAGGGAGCCCTGCAATGCAAAACCCACCGCCAGACCCGCCGCACCCAGAATGGCAATAAAGGAGGCGGTTTGAATGCCCAGCTGGCCCAGGGCAGCGATAATCACCACCGTTAACAAACCGGCATAAGCCAGATTGGAAACGAAAGTCACCAGTAATTTATCCACCTGTGCCTTTTCCATGGCGCGCACCAGGATGCTTTTCACGCCCCTGGCTATCCATTTGCCGATGATGTAAATCAGAATGGCAAAAACCAGATTGGTACCATAATCAATGGCCAGTGTTTGCAGGTTTTCTATCGAGAATTCCATTAGTGTGTCCTCATTTTGTACGTTTTAATTATGTAATTGGCGCGATACCATCTTGTGCATGTCTATCGATGCTAACAAGTTACATTCCTCAACAATAGCGCCAGGCGCTTTGGAAATGTGAACAATCATGTCACGGTCTTTTTCTGCAGCAGTACTTGAATGGTATTACCAGCATGGACGCAACAATCTGCCCTGGCAGCATCCACGAACGGCTTATCGGGTGTGGGTATCTGAAATCATGTTGCAACAAACCCAGGTGACCACGGTGATTCCCTATTTCGAGCGCTTTATGCAACGCTTCCCCGATATCATCCAGCTCGCCCAGGCAGCCGACGATGAAGTCATGCATTACTGGACCGGCCTGGGTTATTACGCACGGGCACGCAACCTGCACAAGGCAGCGAAGACCATCATGGCGCAACACGGTGGGGAGTTCCCCAGGGAGTTCACAGAAGTCCAGGCCCTGCCCGGTATCGGTCGTTCCACTGCTGGCGCCATCCTGGCCCAGGCTTTTGGCCAGCGCCATGCCATTCTCGATGGCAATGTGAAACGGGTGCTGGCCCGCTACCATGGGGTGGAAGGCTGGACCGGGCAGGCCCGCGTGCAGGATCAACTATGGGCCTATGCCGAACAGCACACACCTGATCAGGATCTGCCTGACTATACCCAGGCCATCATGGATCTGGGTTCCGCGGTATGTATTCGCAGCCGACCTCATTGTGCTGAATGTCCCTTGTCACCAGATTGCCAGGCACTGAAAACGGATCGGGTGCGGGAACTACCCTCACTTAAACCCCGAAAATCCATCCCGGTTAAAACCACGCGCATGCTGGTTTTGCTGAATAAGGATAAGCACATCATGCTGGAAAAACGGCCCCCGGCGGGTATCTGGGGGGGCTTGTGGAGCCTGCCGGAAATCCCACTGGAATCCGACGTAAAAAGCCATTGCCAGCAGCAATATCAATTCGAAATACAGGCAGCAGATGATAGTGATAGCTTCCGTCACACCTTCAGTCATTACCATCTGGATATCACCCCCTGCCTGGTGGAAGTGAAAAACCCCGATCAATGTGTGATGGAAGCCGGGCGCATACTCTGGTATAACACGGCCCAACCCGATCGGCTTGGTTTACCCGCGCCGGTCAAGATGATCTTGAATCGAATGAGTGAGGAATAGTTATGGCGCGTATGGTGCAATGCGTAAAGCTGGGTAAAGAAGCCGAAGGTATGGATTACGCTCCTTACCCCGGTGAATTAGGCGTAAAAATCTACAACAATGTTTCCAAGGAAGCCTGGGCAGGCTGGTTAAAACACCAGACCATGCTGATCAATGAATATCGCCTGACCCCGATCGAGCCCAAGGCGCGCAAGTTCCTGGAAGAACAAATGGAAAAATTCTTCTTCAGCGAAGAAGGTGCGGATAAGCCCAAGGAATTTGTGCCTCCATCCAAGTAATTCCTCTGGTTTTGGTATAAAAACACCCATCCTGAATGGGTGTTTTTTTTGGTTCCAGCAAGAAAGGGACGGCGTAAGTGGCAGTTTATGATATTGTTTTGAGCTGCCCGAAATGACGGCTTCATGAAATCTACTTGACTCGGAAGCCACTAATCGCTTTAATACGCGCTCTTTTTTACACAAGCTGTGTAAACAATAAGGCCAAGCGCCCAAGTGCGAAAGCACTTAAAATATTTCATAAAATGGCCAGTTAGCTCAGTTGGGCGAGTCGCGGGATAGGAGCGACGAGCGCTCAACAGGAAGTTGAGCCGGGCAATGGTGACGTAAAGCGAGGGCAGGAGCCCGAGTGCGAAAGCACTTAAAACATTTCATAAAATGGCCAGTTAGCTCAGTTGGTAGAGCAGGGGACTGAAAATCCCCGTGTCCTTGGTTCGATTCCGAGACTGGCCACCACTTTTCTTTTCCAATCCAGTCTGTTTTTCTTTATCCATCGGTCTTAATGTATTTATGCCTCAATTCTAAATGTGGCACATGCTCTATCTTTTTATGTTGAATCCGGGTGACTGAACTTCTATCCAGAAACCGGCATCAGACTAGCATCCTGCAAAAATTCGCAGAAAAAATGATGAATAGAAGGAATGACCATGAAGGCTAATCCATTGTTGAGTTTGTCCAGGCTGGGCCAAAGTATCTGGCTGGATTACATTGATCGCCAAATTTTACTGGATGGCACCCTCAAGAATTTGATTGACGCAGACCGGCTGGCAGGTCTTACATCTAATCCGGCAATTTTCGAAAAAGCTATTGCACAGGGTGGCGTTTATACCGACTCCATTACCCGTTTGAAAGTATCGGGTGCAACCGTTGAAGATATGTATGAGCAGCTGGTGCTATACGATATTGGTCTTGCCGCTGATACCTTCCGACCTGTTTACGATGCCAGTGAAGGTCGGGATGGCTATGTCAGCATCGAAGTTTCGCCCTTACTGGCGCGGGATACAGATGCCACCCTGGTTGAGGCTCGTGAGTTGTGGCAGCGCCTGGCCCGGCCGAACATTATGATCAAGGTGCCGGGTACCCGTGAAGGAATACCGGCGATTCGCCAGTTATTGAGCGAAGGCATTAATGTCAATGTAACCCTGTTATTTTCAGTTGGCCGTTATCTGGAAGTGCTGTCTACTTACATGGATGCGCTTGAATCCCGTCAGGCGCAGGGTTTGTCGCTTTCGGGTGTAGCCAGTGTCGCCAGCTTTTTCCTTAGTCGTATTGATGTAAAAGTGGATGCCCTGCTCGATGCCATCATCAACAAGGGTGATGTCCGCGCTGATGTTGCACGTGAATTACGCGGTAAGGCGGCAATTGCCAGTGCCGGTTTTGCCTACCGACGTTTTAACGAAACTATACAAACACCTCGCTGGAAGGCTTTAGAAGCAACAGGTGCCAACCTGCAGCGATTGCTGTGGGCAAGCACCGGCACCAAGGATGCTGCTTACAGTGACATTAAATATGTGGAAGCCCTGATTGCCAACCACACAGTCAATACACTCCCCCTTGAAACCCTCGACGCTTACCGTGACCATGGTGAGCCGGCAATGACTATCGATAAGGCAGTTGAACAGGCATCGTCCGTGATGCATGGACTTGCCGAGTTGGGTATAGACATGGGCAAGATCGATGAAGCACTCGAACGTGAAGGCATAGAAAAATTTATCAAACCTTACACTTCATTGCTTCAAACGTTTAAGTCAATAGGTGTAACCGCATAACGGCTAATGAATGAATTGACTGCAAGTAGTCATTGATCAAGTAAGTCTTTAGGTGATTTCAAATTCATCATTTTGCAGTGGCAGGTTTTGCAAAGCCCCACAATAAAATTCCTATCAGCAGGAATACCAGTTGTCCCAGAACGAAGTGTTGAAGTTTGTTGTGTAACAGTGGAACAGCAAGGCTGGCGACACCGGCATTAATTAACATCTGAAAAAAACCCTGCATGGATGCAGCGGCGCCTCGATTACGTGGAAAATAATCCAGAGACAGTATGGTGATGGCCGGCATAATCATGGCCGTGCCGAATACGTAGACCACCAGTGGCCCAATAACGTTAAACACGCTGGCTTTAAAAAACGCCACCTGTATCAGATTGAACAACACAGCCAGTGCCATGATGCTAAAACCCGCCAGGATAATTCGTGTACCCGGCCAGTACCGAATGAGCTGGCTGGAGGCAAAGGCGCCCAGCATCATGCCGCTGACCATGGGAATGAATTGCAGGCCGAAGTCATTACTGCCCAGGGCAAGAAAATCATAAATAACAGTCGGTGAACCGGCGATGTACAGAAATACCCCGGCGAAGGTGAAGGTTAAACTCAGAATCGAGCCGAGAAACTGTTTATGCAGGAGTGTTTTTATATAAACCTGGATCACTGACCGTGGATGAAAAGACTGACGATGGGTATCGGGCAGTGTTTCCTTAATGCACTTCATCAATATAATCAGCAACACCGCGAAACCGCTCAGCGTCCAGAACACGCTACGCCAGCCATAATGATCGTGTAGCCAGGCCCCCATTACCGGTGCAATGGCCGGCGCCATTGCAAATAACAAAGTCACCTGGGACATGGCACGGTGTGCGCTATCTGCATCATGAGCGTCACGAATCATGGCGCGCCCGGCGATAAAACCGCCGCTGGCCGCCAGACCCTGTAACACACGAAACAGAAGAAAACTGTGCAATCCTTCGGCCAGTGCACAACCGGCCGAAGCGACCCCATAAAGTAATAGACTGCTTACGATAACCGGGCGACGCCCGACTCGATCAGCCAGCGGCCCCCAGAACAGGGTGGAAAAGGCAAACGCAAACAGGTAGACCGCGAGGCTCTGCGAGAGCAGGGCACGGCTAATACCGAAGCTGGCCTCGATATCCGGAAAGGAGGGCAGGTAAGCATCAATGGTAAAAGGCCCCAGCATGGAGAGCAGGGCGGCGATGACGGTCAGATGTTTTTTACCGCGATGCACAGTTGCTAATTGATCATGCATGACGCAAGACTTCGACAGGGGAAGATAGATAACCGTAAAACAAGGATGCTCCTCTGGTTGAATTTCTGTATGCAATATTCATGACTGAAACAATCGATTAATGTTTTGCCTGCATCTGCTGACAGGTGTAACAAACTGATCACGTAGATGACTGCCTGGCCAGAAGCTGATGTATACCCAAATGTTCGAACAATAAACCTACTGGGTCGATGCCAGACTTTTGCGAAATAACGAAAGCGCGAGCAAAAAGTAGGTCGCGCCAATCACGACAATGGCCAGAAACTGTGGCCAAACCACGTCGAAGCTCGCACCCCGGTAAAGTATCGCCTGAGCCAGGCTGACGAAATGGGTGGTGGGTGCGGCCAGCATAATATTCTGCACAAAGTCCGGCATACTCTCCCGCGGCGTGATACCACCGGACAGCATTTGCAAAGGCAGAATAACCAGGATCATCAGTAAACCCAGTTGCGGCATATTGCGTGCAATCGTGCCCATGAAAATACCCATGGACGTGGTGGAAAACAGGTGTATCAGGGCGGCAAACATGAACAGCGGAATCGAACCGGCAATGGGTACGCTCAATAACCCCTGCACAATGAAATAAAGCGAAAGTCCGGCGGCCACCAGCACCACCAGACCCATGGACCAGACCTTGGCGAGCATGATTTCCGCGGCACCCAGCGGCATCACCAGCAGGTGCTCCAGGGTGCCGTGCTCTCGCTCACGCAGCAACGCGGCCCCGGTTAAAATAATGGACAGCATGGTGATGTTGTTGATGATTTCCATGACGCTGCCGAACCAGGCACTGGTCAGGTTGGGGTTGAACTTGACGCGCGTCGCGAGTTCGATGGGCAAGTCGATCCCCTCGCGGGTGCCCTGCGCAAATTCCATGAGCTCGCCGGTTATGATGTTTTGAATATAACCGGCACCAATCATGCCCTGGGTCATACGGGTGGCGTCGATATTGACCTGAATGTCCGGCTGCTTTCCCGCCAGTGCATCGCGTTCAAAGTTGGGAGGAATATCCACGATGAAGGTGTAGATGCCCGCATCCAGACCGGGGTCTACATCATCAAACGTGATTAACTCGGGCGTCTTGAAATAGGGTTTGTAAAACGCGTCGATGATACGGTTTGATAATGGCGAGCGGTCCTCATCAACAAAGGCAATGGGCGCGTTGTGCAGGCCAAGCGAGGTGGCGGTCGCCGCGATATAAATGCCGACGGTGAAGGCCCAGATGATGAAAAAGAACAATACCTTGTCGTGCCACAGGCCCCGCAGTTCCTTGACACCCAGACGGTAAATATTGAGCAGGCGTCGCATCATTATTTCTCCTGCTTGTTCAGCGCGATCAGGCTGAGCAGCGTCAGTACCGGCACGAAGGCGGCCAGGGCGAGGAAATCCGCATGCAGATCGCTGAATTCCAGTGCCTTGGTAAAAACGCCGCGACTGATGTTGAGGAAATAAGTCGCGGGAAAAAGCCGTCCGATCACCGCACCGGCTCCCTCCAGTGACGATACCGGCTCGGTCAGACCGGAGAAACTGACCGTCGCCAGCAGGGTCACAATCGCGGTGGCGGCGAGCGCGGCGATCTGGGTTCTGGCAAATGAGGACATGAGCAGGCCGATGCCAGTGGTGGCGGTGACAAAGATCAGCGCCGCCAGGCTCAGGGTTGCGAAGCTGCCCTTGAGCGGTACCTCGAACACCAGTACCGCCAGCAGGGTGAGACCGAAAAAGCTGATCATGCTGACGCCGATATAGGGC
>JBFHPZ010000061.1:0-8805 GCA_041592495.1 Gammaproteobacteria bacterium
AGTAAAGATTGCTGGGGAATCATTTTGGCAACACCATCCACTTCCTTCGACAAGTGCATTTCGATATGGCCGAAATCTTCACTTTCAACAGCAATAATTTCTTCATCCTGAGTGGAGCTGTTTTCAATCATCATGAATGCCGCTAAAACCTGGCTCACCGGTGGCCCTTCAGGAATCCATGCGGCTCTTACAACCAGGTGGTGGGCCTGTGCCTGAAATGAGATCAGGCTGAGAAAAGTCAGGCTTAATAATAGTTTTGCGCGGCTAAACATTGTGATACTCCTGAATTAAAATTTGTTTGGGATTATATGCTCCGTCGTCTATGATGCAAGCTGATACATCGCAACACGACGTATTTTAATGCTATCGATATTTTGATTTCTGATTTAGAACAAGAGTGAGCCTTCATGGAAAAGCTTGAACAGGTTGCTGACCAGTTACATACCATTCGTGACTGCATACGCTGGGGTATCAGTCGCTTCAATGAAACCGGCCTGTTTTATGGCCACGGTCTGTCATCGGCACTGGATGAGGCGGTGTATCTTACATTGTTTGCGCTGCATTTACCCCATGATGTTAATGCCGCCTGGTTCGATAGCCATCTCACCTTCAATGAGAAGTTGCAGGTCTTAAAACTCTTACAGCGGCGTATCGATGAACGCGCACCAGCAGCCTATCTCACCAACGAAGGATGGTTTTGCGGCTTACGTTTTTATGTGAATGAAAATGTGCTGGTACCGCGTTCCCCCATCGCCGAACTCATCGAAAATCGATTTGAACCCTGGGTCGAGCCGGAGAAAGTAGAAAGCATTCTGGATATGTGTACCGGCAGCGGCTGCATTGCTATCGCCTGCGCCTATGCTTTCGACTGGGCGGATGTCGATGCCTGTGACATTTCTCCGGCTGCATTGCAAGTCGCCCAGCACAATGTGGATGAACATGACTTGCAGGATCGGGTATCCCTGTTCGAATCCGATTTATTCGATAACCTGCTGCCACGGCATTACGACATCATCGTTTCCAATCCACCTTATGTGGATGCGGAAGACATGGCATCCCTGCCGGAAGAGTTCCTGCACGAACCGGAACTGGGGCTGGCCGCCGGTGGCGATGGGCTCGATCTGGTCATACCCATGTTGCAACAGGCGCGTAACTATTTAAGCGATGAAGGCATACTGGTGGTGGAAGTGGGTAACTCACATATTGCCTTGCAGGATCGTTTTCCCAATGTGCCCTTTACCTGGCTGGAATTCGAACGCGGCGGGGAAGGAGTGTTTTTGTTGACGGCGGATCAGCTGGATGAATATCAGGATGATTTTGACGCGGCGTAAGTTGATTCATTGCCAAATGCGCAAAGCATGTTTCAATTAACAGAAAGTGTGATGGAGAGTTGGTGTTGAAATTCTGTTTGTCGCGTTAAAAAATGTAGAAGTCCAACATTAATTCAGGGATTAATTTCCCACTAATTTGATCAACTTAAAAGTAACCAAAAAACGCGGTGAAAACTTTACATTGTGGGTGATTGAGGTAAGATGGTCCTGCAGCGTGTTTTTTGCGATGCGCTGTAAGAAGTGATTTTAACTTATTGGATGCTATCCCCCCATGCACCAGAAGTACACTTTAGTCCTCGGTATAGGCAATACCCTGCTGACAGATGAAGGCGCGGGTATCCACGCCTTAAATCAATTCCAATTAGAATATCCTGATATACCCAATTTAACTTTCCTCGACGGTGGCACACTCAGTTTTACCATCAGCAGCTGGATTGAAGATTGCGCCAATCTGATTGTGTTTGATGCGGCTGAACTTCATCAGCCGGCTGGCACCGTGAGTACTTTTGTTGGCGAAGAGATGGATAAATTTCTTGGCAGCAACAAACGCAGTGCACATGAAGTTGGTCTACTTGATCTGATGGACATTGCGCGAATCACTGAACATCTTCCACAAAACCGTGCCCTGATTGGTATCCAGCCGGAAACCTTTGACTGGGGTATGCAACCCACGACATCCGTCAAGAATGCACTTACGACAGCAGTTGATCATGCTCTCAGCTTGATAAACAAGTGGCACCTTATTCAGGCTTAAATAATTTCACATCAAAATATATTTTAAAGAATAGTAAAGTTGTATCGAACGAACCAGGCATTAATGTCGCGAACATGAACCAGGAACTTAAGTACAATGTCACATGTCCCTACATTTGAACCATTCAATATACAGATTGGCGATGATCTGACATGGAATGTCGAGCCTTTGCTGCACGAGGTCAGGCATGCCCTGGAAAATCTGATCCAGAATGGTGCAACAGCCATTATTGATTTACGCAGTATTCCACTGGCGCCGGGTGAAGAAGAAAAATTATTAAATGCACTTGGGCAGGGTGAGGTTAAAGCACAATTGAATGCTCTGGGTGCAAGCGAAATTATTGAAACTCAATACACTGGCGTGTGGATTGTGACGCATTATAACGATGAACAAGACATCATCAGTCGTTTCATTGAAATCACAACCATGCCGGACATTCTTCGTTCCCAATCAGAAGATATCATCGAAGCGTATGAGCGTCTTAATTCTGATTTGCAGAATATGCAGATTATGAATCAGTCATCGGTGGAGAAAATATCATGACCATAGAAAAATCAACATTCCAACTGCAAGCGAAAGAGATGACTCTGGGTGAGGTTTTACGTAGTCGTGGCATATCTCGCAGAAGTTTTCTCAAGTTTTGTGCGGCCACTGCGTCCATGATGGCGATTTCTCCCGCCATGATTCCGAAAATTGCAGAAGCACTGGAAAAAGCCAGAAAACCTTCAGTGATATGGTTGTCATTTCAGGAATGTACAGGTTGCACAGAATCACTTCTGCGCGCGCATTCATCAACCATAGAGAATCTTATTTTCGATGCGATCTCACTGGATTATCACCATACCTTGCAAGCAGCATCGGGTCATGCCGCGGAAGAAGCCCGTGAAATTGCCATGGCAGAAAACTTTGGAAAGTATGTGCTGGTTGTTGATGGCTCCATTCCGGTTGGTAACCCCGGTTATTCCACCATCGCAGGTATCAGTAATTACGATATGCTCATGGAGTCTGCAAAAGGTGCGGCGGCCATCATTGCCGTTGGAACCTGTGCAACCTATGGCGGTATTCCGCAAGCCAATCCAAATCCAACCGGTGCAGTTTCCGTTAGAGAACTGATTAAAGACAAGCCGATTATTAATGTGCCCGGTTGTCCGCCAATTCCCGTTGTTATTACCGGTGTACTGACACATTACTTAACTTTCGGCAGCATTCCCGAGCTGGACCATATTGGTCGGCCCATGGTTTTTTATGGTCAGAGCATACATGACCGTTGTTATCGTCGGCCTTTTTATGACAAAGGTCTGTTTGCCGAAACTTTTGATGATGAAGGCGCCAAAAAAGGCTGGTGCTTGTACAAGCTTGGCTGCAAAGGGCCTACTACATACAACGCCTGTGCCACTGCCAAATGGAATAATGGCACCAGTTTTCCAATAGAGGCCGGGCACCCCTGTCTGGGTTGTTCCGAACCGGATTTCTGGGATGGTGGCAGTTTCTACAAGGCATTGTCGATTCCAACTGAAAATATAACTAAAACGGCTGTCTACACTGTTGCAGGTGCTGCAGCCGCTGGTGCTGTTATTGGCGCATATAACCGAAATAAAAAGAGCAGCGCTGTTTCGAAGCATGAAAAAGTCACCATTGATGATCTTGAGAAATGACCAAAGGCAAATGAGAGGTAGCAATCATGAGCGAAATAGAATTTCTTAACTGGGTAAGAGGTCCGGGGTTTCAGATTGCGACAATTATTTTTATTGCCGGTGTCATGATTCGGATTTTTGAAATCTTCATGCTGGGCAGAAAAGCCAATCTTGCTGAAGCCAAAGGCTCGGAGATGGCCAGCGGTTTGAGAACCATCGTGTCACGGTCGTTACCTGATGCGGGTACCTTCAAACGTTCAGGCTTTGTTATCGTCGCTGGCTATATTTTTCATATTGGTTTGTTTGTGACCATCTTTTTATATGCGCCCCATATTTTGCTCATTAAGGATGTCATTGGTATTGGCTGGCCAGCCTTGCCGTCCGCCATGGTGGATGCATTTGCGGTGATCAGCATTGTTGCATTACTGGCTTTACTGGCCAGGCGATACACAGACAAAGTGCGTAAAACCCTTACTACTTTCGAAGATCTGCTTGTGTGGTTTGTCACCATTGCGCCACTGGTCACCGGTTATATTGCATTTCATCGTATTGGTTTGAGCGGTCCGATGTTGCTAGGCGTTCATATATTAAGCGTCGAATTATTGATGGTGGTGTTTCCTTTTACCAAACTCATGCACGCATTTACTTTATTCATGGCACGCTGGTACACCGGCGCCATTTCTGGTTATCGAGGAGTTGAATCATGAGCGCCTCATTGCAAAAAGGCATTAATGTATTAAAAGAACAGGTTGATTCAACTGTGGCATCATTTTTTAGCAGTTGTGTTAATTGTGGCATGTGCGCAGAGGCCTGTTTGTTTTATACAGAAACAGGTGATCCGAAACGTACGCCCATTAACAAAACCGAACCATTGCGTCGCATATGGAAATCGGATTACACCCTGCTTGGGCGTATAGGCAAGATGTTTGGTTTGACAAAATCAGTGGATGAGCAACTGCTGACCGATTGGGAATCGCTGGTGTATGACAGTTGTTCAATGTGCGGTCGTTGCACAATGGTGTGCCCGGTAGGTAATGATATCGCCTTGATGATTCGAAAAACCCGTGAAGGTATGGCGGCGGCTGGACATGCACCGGAAGGTTTAATTGGCGCCACTAAACGCGCAGTCACCATCGGTAGTCCCATGGGTGTCAAGCTGCCGGCATTGATGGCTCAAATTTCTCATGTTGAAAAAGATACCGGTTTAAAGATACCCGTGGATGTTGAAGGTGCAGAGTACATGGTGCTCTTGTCTTCAATGGAAATCATGAACTTTCCTGAATTTATTGATGCAGTTGCCAGAATATTTAACAAGGCAGGGGTGAGCTGGACAATTTCAACAGAAGCCTTTGAAGCGACCAATAGCGGCATTCAGATTGGTGTTTCCGATATTGCAAAAATTCTGGTGCAACGAGTCGTGGATGCAGCAGAAAAACTAAAGGTCAAAACGGTGATTAGTCCTGAATGCGGTCATGCCTATATGGCAATACGCTGGGAGGGGCCAAACCTTGTGGGCAAGAAATTTAATTTCAAGGTGCGTCATATACTCGAAGTGCTGGATGAGTTTCGAAAAGACGGCCGCTTGAAAATCACTGGCAAGGAAACACAAAAATTAACCTATCATGATCCATGTCAGATAGCGCGTCGAGGTGGTGTTATTGAGCAACCGCGAAACCTGATCGGTATGTTTTCAGATAACTTTGTGGAGATGCCCGACAACGGAAAAATGAACTGGTGCTGTGGTGCAGGAGGAGGCGTCAGTTCAAACGAACGCGCTGATGAAATTCGCCTCAAGGTATTCCAGCGCAAAAAAGATCAGCTGGATGAAATTAAACCGGAAGCCATTGTCAGCGCCTGTTCAAACTGCCGCATTCATCTGGAAGAAGGGCTGGAAGAATATAACATGGATATACCTCTACTTAGTTTGACCGAAACCCTGGCCGAACACCTGGCTGATGATTAACGGGAGAAAGATGAAATGAGTAGAATATCGAATGATGCAGAATTCAAACAGGCGCTACATAATTTAAGTCCGGTACAGCAACGTATTGTTGCGGCCAGTTTTGTTGAACATATTCTTCCGCTTAGTAAAGACAATCGTTTAAAAAACATTACCAAAATCGCTCTGGATAAAGATGCGTCTGATGATGAATTAGCCAGCGCATTAAAGTCTGCCAAGGCAGCAACATTTGATAGCCATACGCGATGTGGATCTGAAGGAAACTGGACGGATCAGGCAGGTTATTTTGTCGCCCGCGCCATTATGGCGGCACTGACGCCACTATCACAGTCAAAAGCCGGTGGTCCGGCATGGCAAGCGGCTATGCACAGCAGAATTGCCCAGACCAGCAGTCTGATCGATAGTGGTGATGTTGCACCAACCGATAATCAATGGCAGTACGACATACTGTCAAACTACCTGAATGCAAAATAAAGAGTAAATGATCATGAGCGAATCAGGCACAAACCAGAGAATTGTAGTTGACCCGATTACCCGCATCGAAGGTCATTTACGAATCGAAGCGCAAATGGATGGGGATAAGATCGCAAGCGCTTATTCATCCGGCACCATGGTGAGGGGAATCGAATTAATTCTGCGAGGTCGTGATCCGCGTGATGCCTGGGCGTTTGCACAACGTATTTGTGGTGTATGTACCCTGGTGCATGGTCTTGCCTCTGTTCGTTCTGTTGAAAATGCGCTGAATTATAGCGTACCCAAAAATGCGGATTTAATTCGTAACCTGATGTTAGGTGCGCAATACATTCACGATCATGTAATGCATTTTTATCATTTGCATGCACTCGACTGGGTGGATGTGGTGTCGGCATTAAATGCAGATCCAAAAGCAACTTCTGAGCTTGCGCAATCCTTAAGCAGTTATCCGAAATCATCACCCGGCTACTTCGCCGATATGAAGAAAAAATTGAAAGATTTTGTCGAAGCGGGCCAGCTGGGTATTTTTGCCAATGCCTACTGGGGGCATCCGGCATATAAGCTGCCACCGGAAGCCAATTTAATGGCGGTTTCACATTATCTTGAAGCGCTTGCCTGGCAACGGGATGTGGCACGCCTGCATACTATTTTTGGTGGTAAAAATCCTCACCCGAATTTTGTTGTCGGCGGCGTGCCCAGTGCCATTGATTTGAATTCTGATTCAGCCATCAATGCAAAAAAACTGTCTCAGGTGCAGGATATTATTCAACAGATGCAAACCTTTGTGGATCAGGTGTATGTTCCTGATGTCCTGGCGATTGCCGGTTTTTACAAGGACTGGGGCAGTCGTGGTGAAGGTCTGGGTAATTTTCTGACCTATGGAGATTTTCCATCAAACGGAATGAGTAATCCTTCCGGATTTATGGTGCCTCCGGGCGCCATTCTTAATCGTGATCTCGGCACCATTCACGATGTAGATATCAATGCCGCAGAAGAAATCCAGGAATACATCTCACATTCCTGGTACGACTATGAAAAGGGTAAGGATGCAGGCCTGCATCCTTACAAGGGCGAAACCAGTTTTAATTACACCGGCCCCAAACCACCCTACGATCATCTTGATGTGGACCAGTCGTATTCCTGGATGAAATCACCACGCTGGAAAGGTCATTCCATGGAAGTCGGGCCATTGGCGCGAGTGTTGATGCTGTATGCTACCGGTCATGAGCAAACCAAAGAACTGGTGGATATGAGCTTGAACAAGCTGGATGTTCCAGTGCAGGCTTTATTCTCAACTTTAGGTCGTACCGCGGCTCGTGCACTGGAAACTAAAATCATTGCCGGTACCATGCAGAGCTGGTTCGATGATCTCATCACGAATATTAAAGCAGGTGATAGCAAAACCTTTAATGAGATTTTATGGGAACCCAATTCCTGGCCGAAAAATGCACAGGGTGTTGGATATATGGAAGCGCCGCGTGGAGGTCTTGCTCACTGGATTGTTATTGAAAATCAGATTATCAAAAATTATCAGGCCGTCGTACCCAGTACCTGGAATGCAGGTCCGAGAGATGCCACTGGACAACCGGGTGCCTATGAAGCTGCCCTCGCGGATAATCATACATTGCATGATGCGCAACAGCCCCTGGAAATATTGCGCACCATACACAGCTTTGATCCCTGTATAGCCTGTGCTGTACATGTAACCGATCCGGATGGTGAAGAGATAGTGAAAGTAAAGGTAAGCTAGTTTGAAAATCCTAAAAACTTTCTAGGTCAATCATCAAGCTAGGAAAGAGAGTACTGAACTGGTACAGTTTATTTTTACGTTGAATTTATTTATTCCACGGGCCTCAGTTTAAACATCGGTAAACTAAACCAGAATGTCGCTCCCTTGTCTTCGTTGTTTCTTGCACCGATTTTTCCTTCGTGCAATTCCACAATCTGTTTACACAAAGGCAAGCCAAGTCCGCCACTGGGTTCTTCGTCGTCTGTAGGCTTGTTTCTCATATTGATATTTTTCGCAAATAAATTGGGTAATTCATTTGCGGCGATACCGGGGCCATTGTCACAGATTTCTACCAGTACCTGATCGTGGTCCTGTTTTACCGAGATAATGATGGTGTCACCTTTGCTGCAAAATTTAATGGCATTGCCCAGCAGGTTATCCAGTACTTTTAATATGCGGGATTTGTCCGCCTCGGCAATCAGTTTTTGCGAGGCATGTTTGCTAATCAGGGTGATTTGTTTTTCGTTGGCGCGATCACGATGGTTTTCAATGATGTCATTCACCAGGTTTTCGATATGCACCGGAATCCGGGTCAATCGAACCTGGCCGAAGCCCGAGGCCTGCATGTCGAGAATGTATTCGGTGATGTTTTGCATATAGCTTGCTGAATGAACAATGAGATTCAGGTTGTCCATGAGTTCGTCAGCTTCGATGGCCTGGCCCATGGCGAGTTTGTGTCGGCAACGTGCGCTTATGTCGCGGATGGCATCCAGGGGTTTGCGTAAATCGTGACTGGCGTTGGCGAGGAATTCCGTGTTCAGTGCCGATAATTGTTTCAGGCTGAGCTGGGTTTGCATGCGGGCCACCAGAATCGGGTAATGGATGGGCTTGGTGACATAGTCATTGGCGCCCAGTTCCAGTGC
>JBFHPZ010000062.1:0-8672 GCA_041592495.1 Gammaproteobacteria bacterium
AATCCAGGCTGGTACAGTGAATGCTCCATTCAGTCCATCTTCTATGATCTGTATGACGGCACCAGTTTCTCCGATTCCGATAATGTATTTTATGGTTTCGCACCCTTATATGAAGTAATGACATCGAATATGCCTGCTTACTCGGCATTCACCAGTATTTTTAGTTTCATACATCCTTTGAAGTTGCATCCGGATGTTAGCGCAACTGCGAGCAATGTTGATGCCCTGGTGAATGCACAATCCATAAATACCATATTTGATGTTTATGGAAGTAACGAAGCAATTTCAACTTCAGGTAACTCTGCGATATATGCCGGCTCGGCTGCTACACTTTGCAGTACCGGTAAATACCAGGGATACAATGGTCTTGGCGTGTACCGGTTCCTGAGAACGACCGGCAATGGTAACAGTGTTACATTCATCGCCAATAAATCAGGCAGCAGTGGTATGACACCTGCGGATCCTGATCTTGTACTTTATCGTAATGGTGAGATTGTTCAAATAAAAGAATCAGTTGTAGCTAATTCAGAATCATTAACAGCAACTCTCGATATTGGTCAGGAATACATACTTGAAGTCTACGAGTACAGTTACGTGGACCCAGACTATGTATCAAATGTTTCACTGGATGAAACCTGTTTTGATATTACGATTACACCTTGACGGATAATTTATGAAAATTTTTCATTATATTTTTATTGCATGTGTATCAGTTATCTTTGCAACAGGCATGTCCCGTATGGACAAAGAGCAAAGTGAATCTGTAAATCCTGTCGAATCTTCAAAAGTAGAACAGCATTCACAAAAACAAACCGTCAAACCTCATGCCGATATTGATATTGATTACGTTATACCTTATCCAATTGGTCTTAATGAGGTGGTTAATCTTCCAATAACTGTACGCAACGGTCAGGATGCAGAAGATGTAAAAGTTGTCATTACTTTTGATGATGGATTGTCTTCAGCTGATGGCATAACGCAATTTTCATTTGGTCCCCATGCAGCTGGTGCAAGTCATCATTTCGATATTAACTTTATAGTTGAAAAGGAAGGGCGTACGTTTATCAACCTGTTTGCTTCAATGTTGATAGATGGCCAATATCAGACACGCAGTTTTGCCATTGCTGTCATTGTGGGTGATATAGAAAAAATCACAATCCAACCTGCAACAAAGGGTGTGTTGCTGGAAACGCCTCAGGGTGAACAAGTCATTTCCTTGCCGGCAAAAGAGTCACGTCATTAACAGCCGATCTATAAGGTTCCGCTTTAATATCGAAAATCCGTTTTAAATACGCGAGCTTAGGCTATTTCAGACTGGCCTAACACGGCCATTTCGGCTATGCTATTGCACCTTTTCCGACCACCGCAGCCAGCCATTTTGGAGATCGTGCATGTTTTCAGTTCACATGGGTATCAAGGGTTATGACGATGAATTATGGGATGCCATCGAGCATGAAACCCGTCGTCAGGAAGAACATATCGAATTAATCGCGTCGGAGAACTATGCCAGCCCCCGCGTCATGGAAGCCCAGGGCTCCGTGCTGACCAATAAATACGCCGAAGGTTATCCCGCTAAACGTTATTACGGCGGCTGCGAATATGTGGACCAGGCCGAGCAACTGGCTATAGATCGCGTGAAAAAACTGTTCGGTGCGGATTACGCCAACGTGCAGCCCCATTCCGGTTCCCAGGCCAATGCGGCCGTGTATATGGCGCTGTGTGAGCCCGGCGATACCATTCTGGGTATGAGCCTGGCCCATGGTGGTCATTTGACTCACGGTGCCAAGGTGAGTTTTTCCGGCAAGATATATCACGCCGTACAGTACGGTCTGAATGTAGAAACCGGTGAAGTGGATTACGACGAAGTCGAGCGCCTGGCGAAAGAACATAAACCTAAAATGATCATTGCCGGTTTTTCGGCTTATTCCCGCGTGATGGACTGGCAGCGTTTCCGCGATATCGCCGATGCGGTAGGTGCCTACTTGTTTGTGGATATGGCTCACGTCGCTGGCCTGGTGGCGGCCGGTCATTACCCCAATCCGGTACCGATCGCCGATGTGGTGACTTCCACCACACACAAAACCCTGCGTGGACCCCGCGGCGGTATCATCCTGGCCAAGGCCAATGACGAGATCACCAAGAAATTCAATTCCGCTATTTTCCCCGGCAGCCAGGGTGGTCCTTTGATGCATGTGATTGCTGCCAAGGCCGTGGCTTTCAAGGAAGCCATGGAGCCGGAATTCAAAACCTATCAGAAACAGGTGATTGTGAATGCCCAGGCCATGGCCAGGGTGTTTATGGATCGTGGTTATGATGTGGTGTCCAAGGGTACCGATAACCATCTGTTCCTGGTGAGCTTCATTGAAGCTGGCCTGACCGGCAAAGATGTGGAAGCGGCGCTGGGTAAAGCCAATATTACAGTCAACAAGAATGCCGTGCCCAATGATCCGCAGTCACCGTTTGTGACCAGCGGTATTCGTATTGGTACACCGGCTATGACTACTCGTGGTTTCAACGAGCAGGATGCTATCGACCTGGCGAACTGGATGTGCGACCTGATTGCCGATATGGATAATGAAGCAGTAATCAATGATGTAAAAGCGAAAGTGAAGGCCATTTGTGCCAGACTTCCTGTTTATAAATAAGTGAAAAATTTAAAGTGTTAACGTTTAAAGGAGGGTGTGGTTGAACGTGAAAAGTCCGGCTTTTCCTTTAAGCTTTGTACTTTAATCTTTAACCTGCTTCTAATATGCACTGCCCATTCTGTACTGCGCCAGACACTCGCGTTATCGATTCCCGTCTCTCCGGAGACGGCGATCAGGTGCGTCGACGTCGTGAATGTACCGAATGTGGCGAACGCTTTACCACTTACGAAACCGCCGAACTGAATCTGCCCCGAGTGGTAAAACAGGACGGCAGCCGTGAACCATTCAACGAAGCCAAGCTGCGTTCGGGTTTGCACAAGGCACTGGAAAAACGCCCGGTGAGCATGGAGCAGATCGAAGCCAGTCTGAGCCGCATCAAACACAAGTTGATGGCGGCAGGGGAACGTGAAGTCAATTCCCGCAAGATTGGCGAATGGGTGATGGAAGAATTGAAATCTCTGGATCATGTAGCCTATATCCGGTTTGCATCGGTGTATCTCAGTTTTGAGGATGTTGATGCTTTCAGGGATGCCATTGAAAAACTGGAACAGTAATTCCCGTCAATGACTGATCATCAGTACATGGCAAGAGCCATCCAACTGGCACACAAGGGCCTGTACACCACCGACCCAAATCCCCGTGTGGGCTGCGTTCTGGTTAAGAACGACCGTATCGTGGGTGAGGGCTGGCATGAGCGTGCAGGTGGGCCCCATGCGGAGATTCATGCCCTGCAACAGGCGGGTGAAGAGGCAGAGGGTGCGACTGCTTATGTCACGCTGGAGCCCTGTAGCCACCATGGTAAAACACCTCCCTGTGCCGATGCCCTGATCAAGGCAGGTGTGGTTCGCGTGGTAGCGGCCATGCAGGATCCCAATCCGGCGGTATCCGGCGCCGGTTTAAAAAAGCTGGCTCAGGCCGGCGTCGAAGTCGAATCTGGTTTGCTGGAGTCACAGGCGCGGGAGCTAAATCCCGGCTTTATCAAGCGCATGACCAAAGGATTGCCCTGGGTGCGTATCAAGCTCGCCATGAGTCTGGACGGACGTACCGCCATGGCCTCCGGTGAAAGTCAGTGGATCACCAGTCCTGCGGCCCGTGATGATGTGCATAAATGGCGCGCCAGAAGCTCCGCCATCATGACCGGCATCAATACGGTGATGGAAGACAATCCATCACTGAATATGCGTCTGACAAAAGAGCAGCTGGGTATAGAGGGGGACACCAGGCAGCCCTTGCGGGTCATTGTTGATAGCCATCTCAAATGTCCAAAGGATGCTCAGATGCTGAACTTGCCTGGCAAGACAGTGGTGCTGACGATTTCGGCTCAGCCAGCGGATTGTGAATCCCCAGCGGTTGAAGTTGTTAAGCTGCCGGAACAGGATCGCCGCGTCGATTTGAACATGGCACTGCAATGGCTGGCAGAACACGAAATTAACGAAGTTCATGTGGAAGCTGGCAGTGTACTTTGTGGCTCCTTGCTGGAAGCCGATCTGGTGGATGAACTGATTATTTATATGGCGCCCCATATCATGGGTGATAGCGCCAGAGGCCTGTTTCATTTACCTGAAATCAGCCAGATGAACCAACGTATTGGTCTGGACATTCAGGATATTCGGGCCGTAGGTCGGGACTGGCGCATTCGTGCGATCCCGAAGCGACGTATTATTGAGGAGTTATGATTCATGTCCACGATTGTGGTGGTAAGAAAAAACGGTAAGGCCTGTATTGCAGCTGACAGCTTGTCATCCTTTGGCGACCTGAAGCTGGGTGCAACCTTTGATGCTGCCTACGACAAGATACAAAATTATGGTGATGGTTATTTTGGTATTGTCGGCAGTGCTGCGCATGCACTGGTGATGGAAAGCATCCTGAAAAACGGCAAGGTTAAAATTGACCTTTCCGACCGCATGGCGATATTTGAAACCTTCCGTAAATTACACCCGGTGCTGAAAGACAAATACTTTCTAAAAGCCAAGGACGATGAAGATAATGACCCCTATGAAGCGAGCCATATCGATGCCCTTATCTGTAATCCTACAGGTATTTTTGGTATTTACTCCCTGCGTGAAGTGACCGAATACACCCGTTTCTGGGCTATAGGTTCCGGTGCCGAATATGCCCTGGGCGCCATGTATGCCCTTTATGATCGCCTGGATTCCGCCGAAGACATTGCCAAAGCAGGTGTGGAAGCCGGTGCCGAATTCAATAACGCGTCAGCCATGCCGCTGACCCTGTATAGCGTGGATATGAAAGACTGATGTTTACCGGAATCATACAGGCCATAGGTCATATTGAATCCATTGAAGATAAGGGTGGCGACGCCCGTTTCTGGATCAACACCGGCAAGCTGGATATGGCGGATGTTGCACTGGGTGACAGTATCGCCATGAACGGTGTTTGCCTGACTGCGATTGATCTTAAAGCCAATGCCTATTGTGCGGATGTGTCGGGGGAAACCCTGTCGCTGACCTCACTGAAGCAATTAAAGCAGGGCAGTGAAGTTAATCTGGAAAAAGCCCTGACTCCGACGACGCGCCTGGGTGGTCATCTGGTGAGTGGTCATGTTGATGGTCTGGGTAAAGTGATTAATCGTTATGATGATGCACGTTCGGTGCGTTTCGTCATTGAAGCGCCCGGGGAACTGGCCAAGTACATTGCCATGAAAGGTTCCATTACGGTCGATGGCATCAGCCTGACGGTGAACAAAGTTGATGGTGCGAAGTTTGAATTGAACATCGTACCCCATACATTACAGGAAACCATCATGGGGCAATATCGGGCAGGCACCCAGGTCAATCTGGAAGTGGATCTGATTGCGCGTTACCTGGAACGACTGGTGCTGGGAGATAAGGCTGCAGAGCCCGGAAGTCGAATAACCGAGGCCTTTCTGGCTGAACACGGGTTTATGAAATAAGCCGGTTTTTACAAGATAAAATAGTTTAAGAAGTATCTCTATGTCATTGAATAAAATAGAAGAAATTATTGAGGATCTACGCCAGGGCAAGATGGTTGTCATCATGGATGACGAAGATCGGGAAAACGAAGGCGACCTGCTCATGGTGGCTTCGAAAACGACTGCGGATGATGTCAATTTCATGGCCCGTTACGGGCGTGGTTTGATTTGTCTGACCCTGACCCGCGATCGTTGCCAGCAATTACGCCTGCCGTTAATGGTCAATTCCACTGACGAATCCCACGGCACCAATTTCACTTTGTCGATAGAAGCGGCAGAAGGTGTCACTACCGGAATTTCAGCCGGGGATCGTGCCAGAACTATTCAGGCTGCGGTGGCGCCGGATGCCAGGCCCCAGGATATTGTGCAGCCCGGTCATATTTTCCCCTTGATGGCACAGCCCGGTGGTGTGTTGAATCGTGCAGGTCATACCGAAGCGGGTTGCGACCTGGCTCGACTCGCAGGCTTCGATCCCAGTGCCGTGATAGTCGAAATACTCAATGATGATGGCACCATGGCGCGTCGTCCGGATCTGGAGAAATTCGCCAAACAACATAATCTCAAGATTGGCACCATTGAAGACCTGATTCGTTATCGTATCGAAAATGAAAAAACCGTTGAGCGGGTTGCCGAATGTGATTTCCCCAATGAGTTCGGACATTTTCGCCTTTATGCGTTTCAGGACGAGTTAATCAAGGGGCTGCACTTTGCGCTGGTGAAAGGTGAAATTGATCCGAACAAACCGGTGATGGTACGTGTGCATATGGAAAATGCCATGTGTGATTTACTGGCATCCACCCAGGGTTGTGGTTGGCCTTTGCGTTCAGCAATGAAGCAGATTGCGGACTCTCCCGATCCTGGCGTGTTGGTGGTGCTGCGTAATGGCCAGGACGCCCGTGATATTGTGCAATGGATGTTGCGTCACCCGGAGCCGGAAAAATATGATCCTGCCCATCCCATGGATCTCAGAACCCACGGTGTGGGTGCGCAGATTTTACGTGATCTGAATGTACACAAGATGCATTTGATGACAGCGCCGAAACGTATCCATGGCCTGGCCGGTTTTGGTCTTGAAGTGGTTGATTATGTAACCGGCGATGAGTAATCAGCCTATAATAGCCCTTATTGAAATTTAGACGATTGATAAAAAGAGTTTTCAAACATGTCACAGATAAAAACAATTGAAGGTGAATTGCAGTATTCCGAAGGCCGTTTTGCGATTGTGGTTGCGCGTTTTAACGGCTTTATTGTGGAGAGTTTAAAGGCGGGTGCCCTTGATGCGTTCAAGCGTCATGGTGTCGCTGATGAAAACATCACAGTCATCATGGTACCCGGCGCATATGAAATGCCGGTGGCGGTACAGCGTTTGGCGCAATCCGGAAATTACGATGCCATTATCGGACTGGGTGCAGTGATTCGTGGCTCCACACCGCATTTTGATTTTGTTGCCGGTGAAGCCGCCAAGGGTATGTCATCGGTAGCACTGGATCACGGCTTGCCGGTTATTTTTGGTGTGTTAACTACTGATACCATCGAACAGGCTATTGAGCGTGCAGGTACAAAGGCCGGTAACAAGGGCGCAGAAGCGGCCATTACTGCCATCGAAATGGTTAATCTGTTCAAAAAGATTGACTGATATGAATGATGTCAGCCTTGCCAAGGGCAGAAGTAACGCAAGACGCAAGGCCATGCAGGCACTGTATCAATGGTCGTTGAGCGGCAATGATCTCAACGAAATTGAAGTGCAGTTTTGTGAAGAACAGGACATGGCCAAGGTCGATCGTGACTATTTCCATACTCTGTTGCATGAAGTGCCCGCCCAGGTTGATTTGCTGGATCAGTCTCTGACGCCACTGATGGATATGAAGAAAGGCAATGAGCTGGATCCGGTGGAGCAGGCCATCTTAAGACTGGCGGCTTATGAAATCAAAAACCGACTGGATGTGCCTTACCGGGTGGTGATCAATGAAGCCATTACCCTGGCTCGAACCTTCGGTGCAGATCAAAGCCATAAATTCATCAACGGTGTGCTGGATAAGCTTGCACATGAATTCAGGCAATCCGAAGTCAGCATGAAGAAATAAAAAATGGCCGGTCAACCCGGCCATTTTTTTGCGCTGAATTTCAGCTTATTGCTGTTGAAAACGCTGCATTTGCTGGCGCATCATTTCCATGGCTTCCGGCGGCATATTCTTCATCATTTCCTGCATTTGTGGCTGCATGTTGCGCAGTTGTTCGGCCGCTTCGTTCATCATTTGTGCCGGATTGGTTTGTTTATAATCCGCGGGAATATCGAATGCCCTGGCTGGTAATTTGGCGTTTTTGTCGATGCGGGTTACTTCGGTATCCAGCTGACGATTTTCATCGATGATACGCATTGGCATGCCGATGCTCATTAAGCGATCAATTTGTTGTTCACCGGCGATTTCACAAGGTGACATGAAAGATTGCATTTGACCGCCGAGCATATCGTCTACGTTGCTTTTGGCCGCATTACCCATTTTTTCCAGCATGGCTGCGAAACGCTTCAGGTCGGCCTGTTTCAGGGCCTCAACGGATATGAATGCACTACCGCAATATTGTCCGTTGGCTTTGATTTCATATTCTTCAGTTTCGTAACCGGCAATTTTAGGTCCTAGGCCTTTAGACTGGGTATAAGTGTCAACCCGCTGGTTGCTGGAGCCTTTTTGGTTTTGCGATTTGTCCTTGAACATATCACTCATATCCATCACAGTTCGTTCACTGTGAGAAACCATTTTCATCGAACGTTGCTGAACATCCATAACCATATAGGCTTTTTCACCGGGTATTTCGATACGTGCCTTGTTGCCTTCGATATAGATGCGGCTGAGTTCGCCATCTGCATCACGGGTTTCCATCATCAGGGCAGCCCAGCCCAGTGCAGGTGTGAAGCAAATGCCAAGCAGCATGAGTTTTTTGATCATTTTGTAGTTCCTTATACTGTTACAATATCCATGCGAATATACCACAAGATATTTTAGAGGGTGTTTATCCCTGGCATTTAACATTAACAAACATGTCCGAATTTGAACTTATCAATCACTATTTCAAACCCA
>JBFHPZ010000063.1:0-8608 GCA_041592495.1 Gammaproteobacteria bacterium
CAGTGCTTGCAAAGCGAACAGATTGCTGCTGCTGGTGAATGCCACTAAAAAAATAAATGTACGTGCAACAAATCTCATAATCAGTATTCCGGTTGGTAACCTAGGATAGCATTTTTCAAAATGCCGGTTGTTCGTTTATCTGTCACGCTGCCCAGCCCCTTGAAGACCAGCTGGAACATCAGTGATGAATCATGGCTATTGTCATCTCGAAGGTAGCGATGGCCAACTATGCGCATGGCCCAGCAGCAGGAATCGTATGCAATACCAAACAGGGTTTCGATATCGTTTTCGTCGGTGATGGAATAATTCCATCGAGCCATTACTGAATAGACTGATGTGACCGGCCAGGCGAGCGAAATATCCGTTTGTTCAAGATTATTTGTTTCATCGTCAAGATCACGGAGGAAGCGATAACCGAGGTTGATGACCTGGCGTGGACCGGGCTGATATTTTAATTGCATGCTGCGTTTATCACTGGTGTCACGTTGCGGATCCCATTGCGCAGTCAAACGTGTTGTCCATTCGCCCAGGGTGCTGCGAAATTCGGAAATGATGTCGGACTTGTTATCCGTGACGGCGATGTTGTCGAGCTGGACTTGCCGATCATCGTAATAAAAAATCTGGCCGATATTCACGCTGAGTAATTCATCGCCATCCTGCTTATCCAGCAGGCGACTACTGAGAGCGACCGTCAACTGGTTGGCGTCACCAATACGATCAATGCCGCTGAAACGGTTTTCACGAAACAGTTGGGCAAAACTGAAATCTAGCTCACCTGTGTCGAATAAGGGAATAGATGACTGGTCTTCGTATGGAATATTTAAATAATACAGGCGGGGTTCCAGTGTCTGGATGTATTTGCCATCCGCCAGGTCACGTTCAAAAAACAGGCCGCTGTCGAGGCTGATCATGCTTAATTCACGGTCGTCAATATCCAGTGTGGTTTGTGTGCTATCGACAACATCATACTGTGTGAGGCGCCAGCCAACAGACGGTGTTACAAACCAGGCATGGCCGGTGAGCGGCAGGCTGAGTTTGGGGTAGATGTCGAAGCGCTGACCCGTGGATTTAAGGTCACTGTCATGTTGAAAGTCAACCCATTCGCTACTCAGTGACCAGGTTATGCGGTCATTAAACCAGTCATCACTTCCGTTCAGGCTCAGCTGGGGTAAGCGACGATAAGGGCGGGAAGTCTCCGCAATAGTCTCGTCAATGGTTTCGTAGGTTTGTCCCAATACGCTCATCGACCAGGGGCCATTGTAATAAGACAGTTTTGCATTGCGTTCAAGATGGGTGGCATTGCTGATACTGATGCTACTGCCCAAATCATCCAGATAATCATCATCCGAGACATCATTAACGGTTACATCAAAGTCCATCGATGAACCAATATCGGTATGGTTGTTGAACTTGATTAAATAACGCTCAATATCCAGCAGATTATCATTATCGAGGTATTCAACATCCAGTTCACCCTGGCTACTGTGGGTCAGGTATCGATAGTTGGTAATCAGTTGCGTGCCCCGTTTACGCATGTAGTGAGGTGAGAGTGTGGCATCCTGGTTTGGTGCGATATTCCAGTACCAGGGAATGGTCATTTCAAATCCGCTGGAGCTTGATGTGCCAAAGCTCGGCATCAGAAAGCCGGAGCGGCGTTCATCACCCAGGGGAAAACTGATATAGGGTGTATAGAGCAAGGGAACGCTCTTGAACCAGAGCACGGCATGTTTGGCTGTGCCGGTCTGGGTTTCATGGTTTAACTCCAGGTAGGAAGTATCCAGGCGCCAGTCTTCCTTATCCTCCGGGCAACTGGTGAAACTGCTGTCGAGCAACCGGGTTTGCTTGTTATTTTCAAAACTGAGTGTGGGCGTGTTGCCACGAAAATGCGCTTCAGGAAGGTAATAACGGGAACTGGTAAACTCACCACTGCTATTTTCAATATTCAACCAGCCCTGGTCAGCAAAGATGCTCATGTCATTGGCATCAATGTGTATATTGCCGTTGATATTTAACAATTGTCGCTCACGTTCGAATGTCACCAGATCCGCCTGTAATCGCAACTGGTCCCGTTCAATGAGCACATCTCCGGTGAAGATGCTGACATTGCCCGCGGCATTTTCAACCTTTTGGGCGCTGATGCGAGTTGCATCCTTTTCTGCTTCTGAAAATTTTTCCGGGGGTTTATACTGATAACTGGAAGGAAATATGGCTGGACATAATAGCCATGGGTCATAGTCGGATTCTGTTGTTTCAGCCCACAAAAGTGCTGGCCATAAAACCAGTAGCATCAGATGTAAGGGCAGAAATCTCATAGATAGGATGTATTAAACCAGTTTTCAGGGCTGTCTATTGTATGCGAGCAGCAACATGTATGAACAGACTGAATTCCGGCAACATTATCACTCACTGTCTACACAAACACAGGGTTGGTGTGAAGCATGGGTAAATATAATGATTTCGACCCGTCAAAGGTTAATGGGCACCATGAGAAGCGGCAACATGAACGCTTCCGAATACATGTGCGAGTCGCCATCCGATTATCAAATGGTGATGTGGCATGGGCACAGGGCGTCGATATTTCCATGGGCGGGATTTTTATCGAGTATGCTTCATCGGCGGAAGTGGGCCATGAGTTTGAAATGTTATTTGATTTACCTTTTCAGAAAGATTTCAAACGTGTATTCGTCAAGGCCAGCGTGGTCAGGTCTACCATTATTGGCGGCAAGGACGTATTTGGTATCGCATTTGTTTTTAACGAATTCGCCAAAGATACTAAAAAAGTACTCGAAAACTATATTCGCTTTCGCGAAAAACAAAAGGCCTCAGGCTATTAGAAATTCCAGTAATGCTTTCTGCGCATGCAGCCGGTTTTCGGCCTCGTCCCAAACAATACTCTGCGGACCATCAATCACTTCAGCACTGACTTCCTCTCCGCGATGGGCCGGCAGGCAATGCATGAACAGGGCGCCCTTGTTCGCTAGCTGCATCACGTCCTGATCAACCTGGAAGGCATGAAACGCAGCTTCACGCGCTTTTTGCTCTTCTTCCTGACCCATGCTGGCCCAGACATCGGTGACAATCAGATCGGCATTTTCGCTGGCCTGTTTCGGGTCGCGATGAATAGAAACCCGATTGCCGGCGGCTTTTACCAGTTCCGGATCAGGGTCATAGCCTTCAGGGCAGGCAATACGTAACGTGAAATCCAGTTGACGCGCTGCATTGATGTAGGAGTTACACATATTATTGCCATCGCCAATCCAGGTCACGGTATGGCCGGCAATGTCTCCCCGGTGTTCCATCCAGGTTTGCATATCCGCCAGTAACTGACAGGGGTGAACCCAGTCGGTCAGGCCATTGATCACGGGCACTTTGGAATGGGCGGCAAAGCGTTCAATTTTTTCATGTTCAAAGGTGCGCACCATGACCGCATCCACCATGCTGGATAAAACGCGGGCGGTGTCTTCGATGGGTTCGCCACGGCCCAGCTGGGTATCACGGGGAGACAGGAACATGGCATGGCCGCCCAGTTGCACCATACCGGATTCAAAGGAAACACGGGTACGGGTGGATGATTTCTCAAACACCATTGCCAGGACTTTATTTTTCAGCGGTTCGTATACCTGACCGGCATGATGCATGGCCTTGAGTTCAATGCCACGCTTCAGGATGCCTTTAAGTTCGTCAGTTGTTAAATCGAGTAAAGATAAAAAGTGCCGTGTCGCCATGGGCGTCTCCGGTTAGGATTTATTTCAGAAAGGACTTAACCAGTGTGCTGACCTTGTTAATGATCTGCTCGGCCTGGTCATCGGAGATGATTAAGGGTGGCAACAGGCGAATCACATTGCCTGCGGTCACGTTAATCAATAGGTTTTGTTTGAGGGCTGCCGCCACCAGTTCGGGACAGTCGCGATCCAGCTGAATGCCGATCATCATGCCAAATGCCCGAATCGCAACAACGCCTTCCACATCAGACAGCTGTTGCTTGAAGCCGGTAAGGAATTTATCACCCAGAACCCGGGCACGTTCAACCAGGTGCTCCTGTTCAATGGTATCGATGACGGCGATGGCAGCAGCACAGGCCAAAGGATTACCACCAAATGTGGAGCCATGGTTGCCGGGTTTGAACACATCAGCCGCCTTGCCCCTGGCCAGGCAGGCACCGATGGGGAAGCCGTTACCCAGGCCCTTGGCCAGTGTCATGACATCCGGAAATATGTTCGAATGCTGGAAAGCAAACCAGTGGCCGGTACGACCCATGCCAGTCTGAATTTCATCCAGCATCAACAGCCAGCCTTTTTCGTCGCACAAAGCACGTAATTGGGTAAGGAAATCCGGGGCCAGTATATTAATGCCACCTTCGCCCTGTACGGGTTCGATCAGCACGGCAACCACATTCTTATTGTGATGAGCGGCCTTGTTAATGGCTTCAATATCGTTATAAGGGGTACGTAAAAAGCCCTGAACCAACGGTTCGAAACCGGCCTGTACCTTGCGGTTGCCGGTGGCGGTCAGGGTAGCCATGGTGCGGCCATGGAAACTGCCTTCGCACACAATAATGCAGGGGTTTTCAACACCTTGCTGGTGTCCATACAAACGAGCCAGTTTAATGGCGGCTTCATTGGCCTCGGCACCGGAGTTGGAGAAAAATACCCGGTCCATACCAGACACCCTGGCCAGTCTGTCCGCCAGTTGTTGCTGGTTTTTAATGCAGTACAGATTCGAGGTATGAATCAGTTTACCGGCCTGGTCTGTAATGGCTTTGGTAACAGCAGGATGGGCATGACCCAGGCCGCAGACCGCAATACCGGCGACGGCATCCAGATATTCGTTACCCTGGTCGTCACGCAATACAGCGCCCTGGCCTTGCTCAAAGCAGACCGCCATGGGGGAATAGGTTTTCATAAGATGCTCGGATCCAGACATGCTTGAACAGCCTTTTTTAACAATTTTTCAGTAGCCAGAAAAAGCAAAAACGGCAGCCAAAGCTGCCGCGAAACGACCGATTATACAGTGATGGTTTTTGATTTCAAATACCGTGTATAGCTTGTTATACGGCGCTTTCAATAAATCAAAAAAAACGGCGGTATAAAACCGCCGTTTTTAATTCATATCATGAGAAATGCCTGATTAGAAGGGCAAACCGTGCATATGGCCAGTCATACCCAGCAACATGGGGATAGACAGCAGGGTATTGGTGCGTGATGCCATCAGGGCAACAACCTTGGCCTTGGCAATGGCTTCGGGAGAAGACTGGACTATACCCAGTATTTTCTTCTGGTTAGGCCAGATCAGTACCCATACGTTGAACAGCATGATAGTGCCCAACCAGGCGCCCATACCAATAGTCTGGTAGCCTTCAGCGAAAGTGAAGGCAGCAACGAAGCCAGATCCATCAGCCGTATGCATGGCTTCCAGTGCCAGAGCACCGGTGATCCAGGTGGCAACAGCCGCCCAGCGGAACCACAACAGGGCTCGGGGAGCAACGTACTTGTTGATGGCTGCTGCGCCAGGACCACCATCATTAGCCTCTGCCAGCGCCTGGCCAACAGCCGGAACCTGGACGAAGTTGAAGTAGTAGAGTAATCCGATCCAGGTGATGCCAACGATCACATGGATCCATACCCAGAATTCCCAGGGATTCACAGTGCCGGAAGTGCCCAGTAGGAACATGATAATAATGGCCAGCACAAAGCCGGAGATAATAGTGCCCGGTATAGATTTCAAAGGATTCATATTTATTATTCCTGAGGAGTTGGTTGTTTAAACTAAATACTTGATTATTTTAGTGGGTTGTTAAGATATGGCAGATAGGGTGAATTTTCAAGTGAAGATCGCATCAAGAATAGCGATAATTCTCATTCAGTTTAGCGTTAGCGCGATTATAAACCGCAGCAAAAGGCCATAATTCCATGGATGCCATTAGCTTAAGTATTTTTTCCAGCCGCATCGAATCCGTCTGCGATGAAATGGGCGCAGTGCTGAAGCGGGTAGCGTTTTCCCCCAATATCAAGGACCGCCTGGATTTTTCCTGTGCTGTGTTTGATGCCAGGGGGGAATTGTGTGCCCAGGCGGCCCATATCCCGGTTCATCTTGGCAGTATGGCCTATGCCATGCGTGATATTGTCACGCCCCTGGACTGGCAGGAAGGGGATATGGTGATGATGAATGACCCCTACCTGGGAGGTACCCATTTACCCGACGTTACGGTGATTGCTCCATTATTCATCGATGGTGAATTACTGGGGTTTGTGGCAAACCGTGCCCACCATGCCGATATTGGCGCTGATAGTCCGGGTTCCATGCCCATATCGCAGGATTTACACGAAGAAGGTGTCGTTATACCGCCAACCCGAATTATTCAACAGGGAAAAATGCTGGAGCAGGTCATGGATGATTTGATGGGGTTTATGCGTAACCCACTGGAATCCCTCGGCGATTTCAGGGCCCAGATCAGTGCTAACCAGCGTGGATTGAAACGATTGCAGGCCCTGGTACAGGACATGGGGCCGGAGAAGTATGAGGCATCACTGGCGGCACTCAATAATTATGCGGAGCGACTGGCACGGGATGCACTGAGTACGCTCGAAAACGGGGAATATGAATTTACTGATGTCATGGATGACGATGGTCTCGGACACTATGACATTGTTATCAAGGCCCGCATTCGCATTGATCAGGGTAATGTGGAGGTTGATTTCAACGGCACCGCGCCACAGGTCAAAGGCAATATTAACTGCCCTTTATCGGTGGCCGCAGCCGCTGTTTATTATGTGTTTCGCTGTTTGATGCCGGCGCATACCCCTGCCTGTGCAGGCAGTTTCAGGCCCATCCGAATTGTGGCCCCCGAAGGCTGTCTGGTGAACGCCAGCCGGCCATCGGCAGTTGCCGCCGGCAATGTGGAAACCAGCACCCGAATAGTGGATGTCATCATGGGGGCGCTGGCGAGAGTGGCGTCCGATAAGATACCGGCAGCCAGTCATGGCAGTATGAATAATCTGGCTATGGGGGCCAGTGCCGGTCACAGCCAGGCCGCCTGGGATTATTACGAAACCATCGGTGGCGGTATGGGGGCCGGTCAGCAGGGGCCGGGATTGGATGGTGTGCAAACCCATATGACCAATACCCTGAATACGCCGGTGGAAGCACTGGAAATGCGCTATCCCTTACGTATTCATCGGTACGCCCTGCGGGATGGTTCTGCAGGAGATGGCCTGAACAGAGGGGGTGAGGGTTTGATCCGGGAATATGTATTCCTGAAACCAACACAGGTTACCCTCTTAACCGAGCGACGCAGGCATTGCCCCTGGGGTCTGCTGGGTGGTGGCGATGCAGGCGTGGGGGAAAATCGGCTCAATGGACAGCTACTGCCGGGCAAGGTGTCTTTGCATTTAGCCGCAGGGGATCAACTCAGTATTCAAACACCCGGCGGTGGCGGTTATGGCGCACCGCCGGATGATATTGTTCAATAATTCTTACGTTTATCCCAAAATTGCTGCGCCAGACCCTCCAGGCTTTGTGATAACACAGCCATTTCGCTGCTTTCATGTTCGCCATGGTTGGCCTGGTCCAGGGTGTTTTCGACTATATCGCGGATGGTGACAACGCTGCGATTAATTTCCTCAGAGACCGCGCTTTGTTCTTCAACGGCAATCGCAATTTGCGTGCTCATGTCATGAATATTGTTGATGGTATCAGTGATGGCGTCCAGGGACTCCACAACCTGATTGGTTTGGGTGACGCTTTCATTCACCCGGTTACGGCTGTGTTCCATAACGGATACGGCTTCACGGGAGCTGCTTTGTAATTTTTCAATAGTGCTCTGGATTTCCACCGTGGCTTCCCTGGTTCGATTGGCCAGGGTGCGGACTTCGTCGGCAACGACCGCAAAACCTCGGCCATGCTCGCCGGCCCGGGCGGCTTCAATCGCTGCATTCAATGCAAGTAAATTGGTTTGTTCAGACACATCACGAATGACATCCAGTATGCCGCTAATGCTATTACTGTCGGATTCAACGCTGCGGATAACCGCCGTCGCCTGTTCAACCTCAGTAGCTAAATTTTTTGCCGCCTGCATGGTGCTGCTGGTCAGGCTCTTGCCCTTCATGGCTGCATCCCGCGCCAGTCGCGCCTCATCCGCAGTGCGTTGGGTATTTTGCGCAACTTCCTGAATGCTGGCGGTCATTTCATTGATTGCCGTTGCAACCTGATCGGTTTCGGAAAATTGTCGGGTATTGCCCTGAGTAATGATTTCAGACGTTTTTAATAAAGATTCGGCTTTATTCGTTAGATGTTTCGATGAATCCGCAATGCGGCCAATAATGGCACTGGCTTCCGATTCCAGCATTTTCATCGCCAGCAATATATCTGCAGCTTCATCATTGCGGCCAGTGTAAACATAGCGGGCAATGGGATTGGAAGTGATGCTCCGTGCTTGCTTCACAGCTTTTTGTAATGGCCGCGTTAGCTGAAAAGCGACAATGCCAAACAGTCCGGTGCTTAATAAAAAAACGGCCGCAATAGCGGCCAGATCTAACGAAAAGAACATACCGGTAACACCCAGGGTGACCAGCAGTGACAATGCAAATCCCCCGATTAATCTGGTGAGTAG
>JBFHPZ010000064.1:0-8519 GCA_041592495.1 Gammaproteobacteria bacterium
AGATCGGCTGTGCGCTCCGTCACACGTTGTTCCAGTCTCTCATTGAGTTCCAGTAATTCCTCCTCGGTTTTCTTCTGCTGGCTGATATCGCGCATAATGGTCGACAGATATTCAACATCCCTGCCTTGCTCCCTGTGAGAAATGATGACCTGCGATACGGGAATTTCAGTGCCATCCTGTCGAAGCAAGGCGGTCTCACCTGCCCAGTAGCCATGTTCGATTGCATGAGGGATGCCCTCTTCCTTCACCTTTTTTGCTGCCCAATCTGGATGGGTATTGGCGATATTGTTGGCAGGTATTCCCTTTTTCGGCTTGATGCCCAGCATGCGGAGTCCGGCATGATTGGTAAAAATCGGCTTTCCCGCAAGATCGCAGGTGCCTACAAAATCCGGTGTCGTATCGATGATGGCGACAAGCCGGGCCTGTTCCTGCTCGATACGCTTTCTTTGTTCGATTTCTGCGGCAAGTTTAGCGGTGCGTTCCGCCACCAGGATTTCCAGTTTTTCATGTAAGCGTGCACGTTCCAATGCCACCGCGACCTGATTGCCAACGCTGTATAGAATTTTAAGTTCATCTTCATTGAACAGTTTTTTGCCATGACCGGCCAGATTCATGATCCCCAGTGCATTGCCTTCACCCAGCCATAGTGGGATCGAAGCATGACAACATAATCCCTGGGTATCGCCTTTAGCCCTGGCTAGTCGTTCGCATTGAATGATATTGGAGCCGGTCTCCAGTTCACCTTTTAGCAAGCGTCGCCGGCAGGCACAGTCACCATCGAAAGCGTTTGTTTCAGCCAGGGCCGGCGGTAAACAACATGTAGCAGCAAGCTGGAAATGTTCATCGCCTCGATGCAGGGTGATCCAGCCGGCGTGAATGTCTGGTAATTCCATTGCATGAAGCAATGCTGTTTCTGCCACTTCTTTTTCAGTCACTGCGCTATTAAGGCTCTTGGCGATACGATTCAAACCCTGAAAAACCTGGTTGGAATGTGCCAGTTGTTGTTCCCGTTCTTTAAGTTCACTGTTGACCTGGACTGCTTGTTCATAAGTTGATACCAGCAGGTCCAGCATTTGTTGGCGTTCAGCGGTGATGGAATGTGTGTTGCCGCCAATATTTATTTCCAGTGCCATTTGCATACGCTGGTTTTTTCGCAGCTCAACGTTCATCAGAAGATACCGAATGCGCGACAGGAGATATTTTTCATCGTAAGGTTTACGAATGAAGTTATCTGCACCACATTCCAAACCGGAGATAACATCTTCAGCATTAGACAAGGTGGTTACCAGCATAACGGGAATATGTTTTAGTTTGTCATTGGATTTAATAGCTTTGCATAAACCATAACCATCCAGTTCAGGCATGAGTACATCACTGATGACCATGTTGGGTTGCCGTTGTTTAATCTGTTCCAGCGCTAATTTGCCATTAACCGCAGTGGTGACCTTGTAATGATTTTCTTCCAGAAGTGCTTTTAATAGTTCAGCCTGTGTCGCACTGTCCTCAGCAACCAGTATTTCAATCGAGGTGTTATCCAAATCTTGCATATTCATATATCTCTCCATCGCGCATGACCGTTTTGTGCAATATTGCTCAGTACAGACGCGATTTTTTCCGGCGGTAACACCAGCATTGCAGCATCCAGTTTTATGGCTTCGCCTGGCATACCGTGAACGACAGAACTTTCCTTGTCTTGAGCAAAGGTAATGGCTCCTTTGTCTTTTAACAGTTTTAATTCTTCAGCTCCGTCGCGCCCCATTCCGGTGAGCAATCCGGCAACCGCATTACACCCATAAACTTCAGCTACAGATCGAAACAGATAGGATACCGAGGGGCGTAAACCGTTTTCAGGCTGATCCTGGGTAAGCAAGATGCGATCATGGCGCGCCACTTTCATTTGCACATTATCTGGAGCGAAGTAAGCATGACCAGGTAGCATGAGTTCTCCATTGGTTGGTATGTGTAAGGGCAAAGCTGAAGAATACGATAGCCATTCCAGAAAACCCTGCCCGAAGCCGACAGCCATGTGCTGCACGATGACGATTGGCACCGGAAAAGTTTTCGGCAGTGCGGATAAAATGGTTTGCAATACAGGAGGACCACCTGTCGAAGCGCCAATGGCAACAATTCCCATTTTTGCCGGCTCGTGCGCCAGGCCCATTTCCACAGCACGGGGTGCCTTGCCATCGTTAAGTCGTCGTGGCCACCGCCGGACTAATTTGACTTCAGCCATCAACTTTACCGTCTGCACCAGTTCACGCGTCGACGCCTCATGTTCCGGGTGTCCAAAACCGGTGGGACGATGCAGGAATGCGACTGCACCGGCATCCATTGCATGAAAAGTGGTAGCCACTTCCCGCGCTTTATCGCTTCCACTGACGATGACAATCGGAGTTGGATTGGTTTCCATAATGCGTCGGGTGGCTTCCAGGCCATCCAGTTTCGGCATGTGGATATCCATAGTGATCACATCCGGGCGCAGACGGCTAACTGCGGCCAGTGCCTCCTCGCCATCATGGGCGGTGCCAATCACCTGGATAGCAGGGTCTGCACCGAGTACTTCTACCAGAAATTCACGCACCACTTGAGAATCTTCCACGACCAGTACTTTAATCACTGAGCATCCTCATTATTCATATCAGCCGCCGGATGGTTTCCAGCAAATTGCTTTGGTCAAAACTGCTTTTCACAATGTAGGCGTTAGCACCGACATCGATACCGCGTTCGCGGTGTTCGCGTGTTTCAAGTGCGGTTACCAGCACTACCGGCACATTCGCCACCTGTTGTTCGGAACGTATCTTTGCTGTGAGATCAAAACCATCCATGCGTGGCATTTCCACATCAGAAACGATGAGGTCGAAATTTTCAGATTTGAGTAGTGTGAATGCATCCAGTCCATCTACTGCAGTGGTAACGGCGTAGCCAGCAGATTCCAGAATATTCTTCAGAAGTGAGCGAGATGTAATGGAATCTTCCGCCACCAGAATCGATTGTTTTGCGTCTGCAGCCATTTGTTTGCCTGGCAATGCTGTCCGGGATGCCGGCGTAGTGATGACAGCGGATTTCAGTAAATCGCTCACATTCAGTACCGGTACCACCTGGCCGGTACCCAGCATGCTGGCACCAGCGATGTTGCGTACCCGCACCAACTGCGGGCCCAGATTTTTGACCAGTATTTCCTGTTCGCCCAGAATTTCATCGACGCGGAATGCCATTAACGATGTGTTCTGTCCCAGTATAAGCACCGATATCGGAGTGTTGATATCAACTGTTGAAACAGCAGGCATTTCCAGCACATCGCTCAAACTCACCAGAGATATAACCTGTTCATCAAGGGTAATGGTTTCGCGGTTTTCCACGGTGCGAATATTGTGTTGCTTAATGCGAGCTGCTCGTTCGACGCCGGCAGCTGGAATTACACACAATTGCTCACCGGCACGAACCAGTACGCCACGCAAGGTGGCCAACGTCATGGGCAGGATGATGTGAAACGTGGTTCCGTTACCAGGTTGCGATGAAATAGAAACGCTGCCACCTAATTGTTCGGCTTTCTCACGTACGATGGCCAGTCCAAGACCTCGACCGGATACATCCGTGATGATAGGACTGGTTGAAATGCCTGACTGGAATAACAAATCGAAAGTTTCGCTTTCATCAAGTTCAGCTTCATCATAGTTAATCAAACCCTGTTTATGCGCCGCCGCTTTGACCTTGTCTGCATGGATGCCGGCACCATCATCAGATAGGCGAATTTCAATCTTGCCGCTGTCATGCTGTGAAACTGCCAGCGTGATTTTGCCCTGGGTCGGTTTGCCAGCCGCTGTTCGAATGGGCGCGGTTTCAATGCCGTGATCAATGGCATTGCGTAATAAATGAATTAACGGGTCTTTGAGTTCTTCCAGTATGCGTCGGTCAATTTCGATTTCGCTGCCTTCTACGGTCAACTCCACTTCCTTACCAAGTTCCCGGGCCAGTTCGCGGCACAGTCGCGGCAGTAGTTCAAACAGTGAGTCAAACGGCAGGAGCTGCATCTGCTTCACATCATGTAACAGGCTGTCAGTCATACCGGCCAGGCTGCGTTGATCACGTGAAGCCGTTTTACCAAGTTTGGTCAGGATATTATCCAGCGAGGAAATGAATAGCGCTTCCTCTTCCAGGTAGTTGAGTAGTTTGCGCAGTTCCTTGTTGTCAGTGATTGAACCGCTGCTGTCTTTTCGAAGTGTCGTGCGTTCGATGTGGCGCAAGCTGGGCTGAAGTTGTTTGCGTGCTTTCTTCCATGACGCGACGGTAGCGGCCGTGTTACGGATTTCAATTGTGCGTTGGCTGGCGGCCAGTCGGGGCGATATTAATTCCTCCACCTGGCGCATCACGGTATCAAGTTTACTGGTAGCTATCCTGACGGTACCGGCCGGTGCGGCTGCCGGTGATACTGGCGATGGCGAGGGCGGCGTTGGTTTGTCCTGAATTTTGTCCTGGGTTCTTGCTGGTTGTGTTATGTCAGAGGGCGATACGCCTTTCGCGATTTGCTCGAGTCGATTAATCAGGTTACTGATATCTGCCGGCGTTGATGTCATTGTTGCTATGTCTTTGTTAAGCAGCTTGCCCAGTTCATCCAGAACATGGTGTAAGTGATCAAGCAGAGTGACAGTAACATCAAGCTGTGCTTTCTTGAGCAAGGCAAACACACTTTCCAAGGCCTGACAAAGGGATTCCACAGCACCTAGATTGACTGCCCGGGCAGCACCCTTAAGACTATGGGCTTCTCGAAAGACGGTTTCGATAATGTTTGTCGCTTCAGTTCCCGGCGATGTTTTTTCCAGTGCAAGCAGGCCTGAGGTCATTGCCTTGAGGTGCTCGTCCGCCTCGATTCTGAATGTCGCCAGAAGCCGTTTATGTAATTCTTCGTTTTTACTGGCCATGTCTTCGATCCGTCCTCAGGCAACCGATTTTCCGATTAAGTTACCCAGTTTCATTCCCAGTTCATGCAAAATTCTGGCGGCGGTTTCGGCCTGTTTAGTGCCGGCGACATTCTGGCTGCTGGCCTGTTTGATGTTATCCATGGCCAGCGCCACCTGATCCATGCCCACCATTTGTTGCTGGCTGGAGGCGGCAATCTGAGTGGCTGCCTGTGCGGATTCATTGATGCTTTCCGCCAGTTGGCGAATGGACTCACTGGCACCAACCGATTGCTTAACACCGGCTTCCACTGCCTTGTGGCCCTGTTCTGTGGCCAGCACGGCACTGCTGGTGGCTTTCTGTATCTCTCCCAGCAAAGTCCTCACCTGGGCGGTGGCCTGTTTCGATTGTTCGGTCAGGCTCTTCACTTCCTGCGCCACAATGGCGAATCCTTTACCCTGCTCGCCCGCCTTGTTGGCTTCGATAGCGGCATTCACAGCCAGCACGTTGGATTGTTCTGCCAGGTCGTTGACGGTGGTAATGATTTCACCGATGGCCTGGCTCTGTTCCGACAGGCGAACAATACTTTCGGCAATGGATTCCATTTGCTCCTGGATGCGATGCATACCGGCGATGGCATCTTCGACCGATTTACGACCATTTAGCGAAACCTGGGTTACCTTCTGAGCACTGTCAGATACATTACTGGCCTTCTTGCTAGCCAGTTGTGCGGTATGCTTGACTTCTTCCACGGTGGCGGTGGTTTCATTAACTGCCGTCGCAGTTTCGGTGGCGCTGGTGGCCACTTGTGAGGTGGTGGCGAGAATCTCTGCAGCGGAAGACGATAATTGGGTGATGCTGTCGCCCAATTGTCGGGTGATGGTACGGCTTAAATAAAGTGCAATACTAATACCGATGATAAACGCCAGCAGAGCGACCACCAGCATGGTCACCAGGTACAGGCGCACTTCACTCGCAAGACGGGCACGACCTTCGGTTTCCAGCATGATCTGGCGGTCAAGGAACAGATCGACCTTGTCGAGCAAGGTGTTGGTTAATGGCGTAACAGCTTTGATTCCTAAAGCGATTGCTTCTTTATGTTTACCCCGTAGCGCCAGATCGATGACTTGTTGTTGTGCCTGTTCATGCTCGATCTGTAATTTGTCGATTTCGGTCAACATGACCTGTCCGATATCGGTCTGTACCAGGTTGCGCATTTGTCCAAAGGACTCCTTGAAGCTGTCGTAATCTGACTGCAGTAGATCCTGGTAGTTATTCTGCTGGTCGGGGTACAGCAGCAAGGCGCGGTAATGAGCAATTTGATCCAGTAATTCGAAACGCAGGTCATCGGCATAATTAACCTGTCGTGTATAAAGATTCATAAAACTGTCATAGGTTGATCGGGTTTGAATCAGCGCATAAGAAGCCAGGAGTGTGGCGACTGCAAACAGCGCCAGAACAAGTGCATAGCCCCCAATTAATTTTTTGCCAATGGTCATGAATACCTCCTGTTATCTAAATGTTCGATCCGGATAAAGTCACACACGATATTGTTCAGCTACCTGTTTTAATTTCAGTCCCAGTTCATGCAGGTTCTGCGCGGCAGTTTCCGCCTGCTTGGTGCCGGCGACATTCTGGCTGCTGGCCTGTTTGATGTTGTCCATGGCCAGCGCCACCTGGTCCATGCCCACCATCTGTTGCTGACTGGAAGTGGAAATCTGGGTGGATGCCTGGGCGGCTTCATTAATGCTGTCCGCCAGCTGGCGTATTGATTCACTGGCTTCGGATGATTTATCCACGCCGGATTCCACCGCCTTATGACCCTTCTCAGTGGCCAGCACGGCACTACTGGTGGCCTTCTGGATATCCCCCAGCAATGCCCTCACCTGGGCGGTGGCCTGTTTTGATTGTTCGGCCAGGCTTTTCACTTCCTGGGCGACTATGGCAAAACCTTTTCCATGTTCCCCCGCCTTATTGGCCTCGATGGCGGCATTCACTGCCAGCACATTGGACTGCTCTGCCAGATCGTTCACGGTGGTAATGATTTCGCCGATGGCCTGGCTCTGTTCTGACAGACGCACAATGCTTTCGGCAATGAATTCCATTTGCTCCTGAATGCGATGCATGCCGGCAATGGCGTCATCCACCGATTTACGACCGTGTTGCGATACCTGGGTGACTTTCTGTGCGCTCTCGAAGACATACCGGGCTTTCTGGTTGGCCAGTTGCGCGGTTTGTTTGACTTCTTCCACCGTGGCTGTGGTTTCATTGACAGCCGTTGCGGTTTCGGAGGCACCGGCAGCTACCTGGGTAGTCGTGGCGAGAATTTCACTGGATGACGATGCCAGCACACCAACACTTTCATGGAGTTGACGAGTGGTTTGGCGTAGCTTGGTCACCATTTCGCGGAAAGCTCGTAGCAGATCGCCGACTTCATCGGCCCGGTTCTCCGTGGGTACGCTGACAGTAAGATCACCGGTGGCAATCTGCCCTGCCAGACCCGAAACGGCACGCAGCGGTTCAGCGATCAGGCGGTTGAGCAGTGACACCATAAGCAAGCCGAGTACGATGGCAACACTACCCAGTATCACGAACAGGCTCAAAGATTGTTGCGCCTCACGGGTAGATTCCTCCACGGCCATACGGGCATTTGTTACGGAATCCTGGCCCAACTGGGCAGCAATAGCGCGCATGCGCAGGTAACGATCATTCTGGATGCCTGCGATTAACGCCAATGCTTCGTCGTCCTTTCCGGTATTGAGCAGAGGTAAAATTTCGTTGTCCCGGGTTTTTTCAAAGGCATTGTAGATATTTGCAAATTCTTTGATTTGTGCGGCGAGTTCGGCATCGTCGCGATTACGTTCCAGTAACTGGTTGATGGCATTGTTGATGTCGTTGGCGCGGCGGCTAATGTCCTCCAGCCATTCATTTCGTTCTGTTGGCGTTTTTGAGTACATGAGACTGAGCAGGGCGGCACGCACACCATTCTGATCTGATCTCAAATTGAGAAGATCGATGACATTGGCAAACTCTTTCTGGTAAAGACCTTGTTCAGACTTGTTAATCGAAGTGATTCCGCTGTAGGCAGTTACAATAACAATCACCAGAAACAGAACCATCATGCCAATACCGACGAGGAGTTTTCCCCGTGTTGTCAGATCAAGAAACCATTTCATATGTTTATTACCTTTTGTTGTTCTTTTTTTTGGATTACCGGCAACAGTCGGTGTTGTTATCTTCCAACCTGTTCCTGCACGATGATGCTGTTATCTGTGAGTAGTTTGGCTGCATCCAGTATCACTTTGCGATCCGGCGTTACACCTTTCAGGTAATCCTCACGAATCCCGGTGAGCGTTGGCAGTGATGGCTGAATATCCGCCAATGGAATGTTATTCACACCGACAATGACATCGGCCAGGATGCCAAAATGCATGTTGTCGGATTCCAGGACAATAACCTTATTCAAATCGGTCAAACCTTTTTCCGGCAAATCAAAGAATTTTTTGATATCGATAAGCGACAGTATCTCGGTGAAGGAGTCCCGAAGGAAGCGGATATTGTCGCCCACGTACTGCATCGGTGTATTGATTTCGTGGGCGATGCCGCCGGCAAGCGTACCGAGC
>JBFHPZ010000065.1:0-8504 GCA_041592495.1 Gammaproteobacteria bacterium
CATTACACCATGGGTGGTATTCCAACAGATCGTTTTGGCCAGGTGGTGGTACCGGTTAAAGATACGCCGGAAGAGCCGGTAAACGGTTTGTATGCAGCAGGCGAATGTGCCTGTGTTTCAGTGCACGGTGCAAATCGCCTTGGTGGTAACTCCCTGCTGGATATCCTGGTGTTTGGCCGTGCAGCAGCCAATCGCATTATTGATTACCTGAAAGAAAATCGTTATCACAAACCCATGAATGAAGAGAGTATAGAAAAAGCCTTTCTTCGATTACATCGATGGGATCAAACCGGTGATGGCGAATCGGTTGAAAAAATACGTTCACAACTGAAAAAAATAATGGAAGATAATTGCGGCGTTTTTCGTACTCAGGATATTCTCGACAATGGCGTGAAGGAAGTGACTGCATTGTTTGAGCGCATGCAACATGCACGTATCAAGGATCGCTCTGCAATTTTCAATACCGCACGAGTAGAAGCACTGGAACTGGAAAATTTAATGGAAGTTGCCATGGCAACTGTTTATTCCGCGGCAGTGCGTACCGAAAGCAGAGGTGCGCATTCACGCATAGATTATCCCGAGCGTAATGATGATCACTGGATGAAACATACACTGTATTCTCGGGAAGGTAACAAACTGGATTTTAAACCGGTACGAACCAAACCAATGTCAGTTGCAAGTTTCCCACCGAAAGCAAGGGTTTATTGAGGTCGACAACATGCGATTCAAAATTTATCGCTACAATCCCGAAACAGATAGCAAACCCTATATGCAGGATTATGTGCTGGAAAAAACCAAACCAGGCATGATGTTGCTGGATGCCTTGTTATTATTGAAAGAACAGGATCCCAGCCTGGGCTTTCGGCGTTCCTGTATGGAAGGTGTGTGCGGTTCCGATGGAATGAACATTAACGGTATCAATGGACTGGCATGTATCACTCCCTTGTCGGATTTGAAGGAACCGGTTGAGATCAGGCCCTTGCCAAGATTGCCGGTGATACGCGATTTGATTGTGGATATGGAACCTTTCTATAAACAATATCGCGACGTTAAACCCTATTTAACAGTGAAAGATCCTTTGCCCGAAGTGGAGTTGAAACAGTCGCCGCAAGAACGGGAAAAACTCGACGGTTTATATGAATGTATCATGTGTGCCTGCTGTTCAACCGCCTGCCCATCATTCTGGTGGAACCCGGATAAATTTCTGGGTCCTGCAGCCTTGTTACAGGCAGCACGTTTTATTATGGATAGTCGTGATCAGGCCACCGATGAACGGCTTGATGCATTGGATGATCCATTCAAGTTGTTCCGTTGTCATACCATCATGAGCTGTGTGCAGGTGTGTCCGAAAGGTTTGAATCCGACCAAAGCCATTGGTGACATCAAAAAAATTATGGTAAAGAAATCCCTGTGATGACTGACGTTAACAGTCCGGATTCACTGTCACGTTTGCGCTGGCAATGTCGTCGCGGCATGCTGGAACTGGATTTAATCCTGAATGAATTTATGGATAAGGGATACGATGCGCTGGATGATCAGCAGAAAAACATTTTTAAACAAATGCTGGATTATCCGGATCAATTATTGTTTGATTTATTGTTGGATCAGATGAAGTCTTCTGACAGGGAAGTAGCCAGTCTTGTCACGCACATACGCAACACCATTAGACATTGACATTAAACAATCCAGGCGTTTGACTTTGCTCGTGCTGCTGATTGCAGTGATGGCAATGATCAGTGTGATGCTTGTACCGGTTGTTGTTATTATCAAATTGCTTGTCTGTGGTCTGATCGCATTGGCCAGCTATTTCGCGCAGATCAAGCATAACCAATATAGGCAAGTGATCTGGCATGAAGCGAATCAGTGGACCATTCAGTCATCAACAAAAACGATTCAGGCGCAATTGGTTCCGGACAGTTATGTATCGCCCTGGTTAACGATTTTATGTTTCCGAACAGAAACAAATAAAAAACTGTCGATTATGATATTTCCGGACGCCATTAATCCGGAAACATTCCGTCGTTTACGTGGTCGTCTTAAAATTGAAAGCACTAAACTGTTTTCAAAAAAATCCGATCTCGCTTAATCAAATATTTTGCAGACATTTGTAATGATCATCATGTAATCTGCATTTCTTCATCCAAGTTAAACTAATTCAGGCTACAATCAGGTTTATGAAACAAAATGCTGCTTATGGTTGTGAAGATGTAATCCCCCAGGGATTTGTCAGTTTAATGGATTTGTATGAAAGCAATTTCATCAGGCTGCGTAAGCTGCTGCCTGATGTAAATAAAATTGATTCACCCAGTATTTCCAAGTCCAGGGGCCATCTGGATTTATATTTGAACGTCATTGAGCGTAGTAACTATACCTCGACCCTGTATTTGAGTTATTGCTTTCCAACGGAACATGGATTGCAAATGGAGCCCAATCTCAAAATCCGCATTTATCATGATGCCAGGCTGGTGGAGGCTATGGCCGGACACCTGCACCATGGCCGTCTAGTGCTGGATAACCTGCCTGCCGATGCCCTGCGGGAAAAATGGCGTTTGAATCGGTTTCTCAACAAATGGCTGGGATATTGTTTGCGTCAGGGCCATAGCTTTGCCCGTCCTCAACGGCTGTTTGTACTCTAAATTTCCTGTGCCAAGTTTTGGCAGTCCACGCCGTTGTTAGTTGATCCCTTGATAGTATTTCTACTTACTTTATGGGCTTTGTTCAGCCTGTCCTGATACTTCAAATCTATAGTGTTTCGCTGAGTGCGTTAGCCCCCTGATTTATGGTATGATTCCGGACTTTATTCTGCTTCGTTGCGGACCCGTCCGTACAGGGCTCATACAACATAAAAATACGGAAAAATCAAACACATGGCCGAATTTGCCAAAGAAGTTTTCCCCGTCAATCTTGAAGATGAAATGCGCCAGTCCTATCTCGATTACGCCATGAGCGTTATCGTCGGCAGGGCCTTGCCTGATGTTCGTGATGGTCTGAAGCCGGTGCATCGCCGTGTGCTCTATGCCATGAGCGAGCTGGGCAATGACTGGAACAAGGCTTACAAGAAATCTGCCCGCGTTGTGGGTGACGTTATCGGTAAATATCACCCCCATGGTGATACCGCGGTTTACGATACCATCGTGCGCATGGCGCAGCCTTTCTCCATGCGTTACATGCTGGTGGATGGCCAGGGTAACTTTGGTTCGGTCGATGGTGATGCGCCTGCGGCCATGCGTTATACCGAAGTCCGTATGGCCAAGATTGCCCACGAAATGCTGGCGGATATCGATAAGGAAACCGTTGATTTTGCCGCCAACTATGACGGTTCTGAATCCGAACCCACCATTTTGCCGGCGCGAGTGCCGAATCTTCTGGTGAATGGCTCTGCCGGTATTGCGGTGGGCATGGCAACCAATATTCCACCCCATAACATCACCGAAGTGATCAACGCCTGTGTTGCCCTCATTGATAACCCGGCCATGACCATTGAAGATCTGATGGATCATCTGCCGGCGCCGGATTTACCCACAGCAGCACTCATCAATGGCGTGAAAGGCATTCGCGAAGCCTATCGTACCGGTCGTGGCCGCATGTATATGCGTGCCAGGGCGGAAGTGGTTTCTGATGATAACAGTAGCAAACAGACCATTCTGGTTCACGAATTGCCCTATCAGGTGAACAAGGCTCGCCTAATCGAGCGGATTGCCGAGCTGGTCAAGGACAAGAAAATCGAGGGTATTACCGAGATTCGTGACGAATCCGACAAGGATGGCATGCGCATTGTTATCGAACTGCGTCGCGGTGAGCCAGGTGAAGTAGTCCTGAACAACCTTTATTTGCATACGCCGATGCAAACCGTGTTCGGTATCAACATGGTGGCGCTGGTAGACGGCCAGCCACGTCTGCTGAATCTGAAACAGATTCTGGAAGCTTTCGTTCGCCATCGTCGTGAAGTCGTTACCCGTCGTACGGTTTATGAATTGCGCAAGGCGCGTGACCGGGCCCATATTTTGGAAGGCCTCGCAGTCGCTCTGGCGAATATCGACGAAGTCATCGAGCTGATCAAGAAATCCGCCAATCCGGCGGAAGCCAAGGTTCAGCTGGTGGAAAAGGTATGGCGTCCTGGCATGGTGACAGACATGCTGCAGCGCGCTGGCGCCGAAGCTTCCCGACCCGATACCCTGGACAGCCAGTTCGGCTTGAAAGAGGATGGCTATCACTTGTCCGAAACCCAGGCCCAGGCCATCCTGGATCTGCGCTTGCATCGCCTCACCGGCCTTGAGCAGGACAAGATTCTTAACGAGTTCAAGGATATCCTGGAACTGGTGCACGGACTGATTGAAATTCTGAGCAGCCCGGATCGCCTGATGCAGGTGATTCGTGATGAATTGCTGGAAATTCGTGAAAAATATGGCGATGCACGCCGTACTGAAATCCTGCAAAGCCAGCTTGATCTCAGCATGGAAGACCTGATTACCGAAGAAGATGTGCTGGTGACTTTCTCCCACGAAGGTTATGCCAAGTCACAGCCGCTGACGGATTATGCAAGTCAGCGTCGCGGTGGTCGTGGTAAATCCGCCACCCGCATGAAAGATGAAGATTTCATCGACAAGATGTTTGTCGCCAACACCCACGATACCCTGTTGTGTTTCTCCAGTCGTGGCAAAGCATACTGGATCAAGGTTTATGAATTGCCGCAGGCGGGACGTGGTGCACGCGGAAAACCATTGGTGAACCTGTTGCCACTGGAAGAGGGCGAGCGCATCAATGCGGTATTGCCGGTGCGGGATTACGATGAAGATCATTTCATCTTCATGGCCACCAGCTCCGGCACTGTGAAGAAAACACCGTTGACCAATTTCTCTCGCCGCCGTTCGGCAGGCATCATTGCGGTTGATCTGCGTGAAAACGATACCCTGGTGGATGTGGCCATTACCGATGGTAATAAAGACATCATGCTGATGAGCTCATCCGGCAAAGCTATACGTTTCTCTGAAAAAGAAGTACGTGCCATGGGCCGTACCGCCACCGGTGTTCGTGGTATACGACTTGGCGAAGGTCAAATCGTTATTTCACTGATTGTGGTAGATGATAATGCGTCGATCCTGACCGCTACCGAAAATGGTTTTGGTAAACGCACGGCCGCTGTTGATTATCCTCGCAAGGGGCGTGGTGGTCAGGGTGTTATTTCCATCCAGACCAGCGAGCGTAACGGTGCAGTCATTGGCGCAGTTCAGGTCAACGAGACGGATGAAATCATGATGATTTCCAATGGCGGTACGCTGGTACGTACACCGGTTGATGGCGTCAGGGTCATGGGTAGAAATACCCAGGGTGTGTTGTTGATACGCCTTGATGAAGACGAAAAGCTGGTTGAAGTCGAGCGTATTGAATCCATCGATGATGTAGATGAAGAATCCATTTAAAAATTAAATTAATCGAGGGTGTGTGATGAGTCGCGTATATAACTTTAGTGCCGGTCCAGCTATATTGCCGGAAGAAGTGTTGCAACAGGCCAAAGAAGAAATGCTGGATTATAAGGGCTCCGGCATGTCAGTGATGGAAATGAGTCATCGTGGCAAGACCTACATGGCAATTGCACAACAGGCCGAAGCCGATCTACGTGACATCATGGCTATACCTGATAATTATAAAGTGCTGTTCCTGCAAGGTGGAGCCAGTCTGCAATTTTCCATGGTGCCAATTAATTTATTAGCCGGTAATAATAAAGCCGATTACATCCTCACCGGGCAATGGTCCAAAAAAGCCATCGAAGAAGGCAAACGTTATTGCGATGTTAATGTTATAGCCAGTACAAAAGATTCCAATTTCACTACCTGTCCTGCACAGTCAGATTTGCCCACAGAAACCGATGCGGCCTATTTGCATTACACACCGAACGAAACCATTGTTGGTGTTGAGTTTCCCTTTATTCCAAAAACCAACGTGCCGCTGGTGGCGGATATGTCTTCAACCATCCTGTCACGACCCATCGATGTGAGTCAGTACGGTGTGATTTATGCTGGTGCCCAGAAGAATATTGGTCCGGCCGGAATTACGGTTGTTATCGTACGTGATGATCTCATTGGCAAAGCCATGGATACCATGCCAGTGATGCTGGATTACAAAACCCATTCCGAAAATGATTCCATGTACAACACACCGCCAACTTATGGTTGGTATCTTGCCGGACTGGTCTTTCAATGGATCAAGAACAAGGGCGGTCTGAAATCCATGGCTGAAATCAACCAACGCAAGGCAGACAAGTTGTATGCAGCTATTGATGCATCCGATTTTTATTCCAACCCAGTGGAAAAATCCTGCCGTTCCTGGATGAATGTGCCTTTTATTCTTGCCAATGCCGATCTGGATAAGCAATTTCTGGAAGAAGCAGAAAAAGCCGGCTTATCAACGTTGAAAGGTCATAGATCAGTTGGCGGTATGCGCGCCAGTATCTATAACGCCATGCCCGAAGCGGGTGTAGATAAATTGATTGATTTCATGATGGATTTCGAAAAACGTAACGGCTAGAAATCCAATTCACAGAAAACAGAGTCCAGAGTTTTATGGGGAATGAAGTTGTGGGGGGAAGCTCTGTGGGCCTGCGAAAAAATAAGGGTAAATAATGTTCACAATAAAAACCTATAACGCAATTTCAGAAAAAGGTCTGAAACGCTTACCAGAGACTGAATTTAAGATTGATACAAACGCGGCCGAGCCGGATGCCATCATGTTGCGATCTTTCAAATTACATGAAGAACCGATTGCTTCATCTGTTAAGGCCATTGGTCGTGCCGGTGCCGGTGTTAACAATATACCTGTTGATGCTATGTCAGAACGTGGCATTGTGGTTTTTAATGCACCGGGTGCCAATGCCAATGCCGTAAAAGAACTGGTTATTGCCGGCATGTTATTGGCTTGTCGTAACCTGACCCAGGCCTGGCAATATGCAGCCAATCTGGAAGGTGCAGATGCAGACGTTTCCAAAGCGGTCGAAGCCGGTAAGAAAAAATATGTTGGTTTTGAATTACCCGGTCGTACTTTAGGCGTTATTGGTCTCGGCGCCATCGGCGTGCAAATTGCCAATGCCGCGATTGCCCTGGGCATGCGCGTTATTGGTTTTGATCCAACTATCACAGTAAAAAGCGCCTGGAAACTGGAATCCAGCGTGGAGCAAATGGATAGTGCTGATGAGCTGTTCAAACAATCCGATTTTGTAACTTTTCATGTACCATTGATTGAATCAACTAAAAACCTGCTCAATGCCAAACGGCTTGCAACCATGAAAGACAATGTGGTGATTCTGAACTTTGCCCGTGACGGTATCGTGGATGATGAGGCGGTATTAAAGGCCATTGAATCCGGAAAAGTACATGCTTATGTAAGCGATTTCCCATCCAATCTATTGAAAGGCAACCCCAGGGTCATTACCTTGCCACATCTCGGTGCTTCAACCGAAGAAGCAGAAGAAAATTGTGCCATGATGATCGCTGATCAGTTACGCGAATTTCTTACCAATGGGAACATCGTCAACTCGGTTAATTTCCCGGCGATCAGCATGCGTCGTGAAGGTCAGTCCCGTTTGGTAATTGCCAACAAGAATTTACCTGATATGGTTGGCCAGATATCCCATGTGTTGGGACAGGCGCACGTGAATATCGTGCATATGATGAATGAATCCAAAGGCAATTTAGCTTATACCCTGATCGATACCGAATCCACGCCATCTGAACAGGCGGTAGAAAATATTCGTAAGATTAATGGTGTGCTCAGTGTGCGCGTGATATAAAAACCTCTATGGCAAGTGAAGAAGATAAGCTTAAAGCAATTCGAGAAAAAATAGATGAGCTGGATTTGCAGATCCAGTCCCTGATTAACGCACGCGCAAAATGTGCTCAACAGGTTGCTGAAATCAAGCAAAAAGCAGGGGAGAACGAACACTTCTATCGTCCCGAGCGTGAAGCGCAAATTCTTCGTAACATTCAGGCACGTAATCAAGGTCCCCTGGGCAACAAGGAAATGGCCAGACTGTTCCGTGAAATCATGTCTGCCTGTCTTGCTCTGGAACGACCCTTGAAGGTTGCATTTCTTGGGCCTGCCGGCACCTATAATCACGTCGCAACCCTGAAACATTTCGGTTCTTTTATTGAAGAAACGCCGGTTAATAACATCGAAGATATTTTTCGTACGGTTGAGTCGGGCCAGGCGCAATTTGGTGTTGCCCCCATCGAAAATTCCACAGAAGGTGTTATCACACACACACTGGATTTGTTGACCAATTCGTCTTTGATTATTTGTGGCGAAGTTGAATTACGTATTCAACATAATTTGATTTCTACCGAAAAAGAATTGTCCAACATAAAAAAAGTATTTTCTCATCAACAATCTTTGGCGCAATGCCGTCGCTGGCTGGACAGGAATTTGCCCGGTGTCGAACTTTATGCTGTGCGAAGTAACAGCGAAGCGGTTCGAATGAGTAAGGGTGAACCGGGTACGGCCGCCATTGCCGG
>JBFHPZ010000066.1:0-8502 GCA_041592495.1 Gammaproteobacteria bacterium
ATTACCAGAAAAGAACTGGCCACCGCCAGTACTTTACTGAACTGGAAATCACCGGTATCAACGGTTAATTTCCTGTAAACAGAGGACAATCTAATGGCACATAAGAAAGCCGCGGGTAGTACCCGCAACGGTCGTGAATCCGAAAGTAAACGCCTTGGCCTGAAACGCTTTGGTGGCCAGCACGTTATTGCCGGCAACATCATTGTTCGCCAGCGCGGCACCAAGTTCCACGCCGGTGTGAATGTAGGCATGGGTCGTGACCACACCTTGTTCGCGACCAGCGAAGGCACAGTTGTATTTGAGACCAAAGGTCCGAAAAATCGTAAGACTGTGAGCGTCGTACCTGCTGCCTGAGGCTAACGGCCTGTAAAGACTTAAAAAGCCTCGTCCCTCGTGACGAGGTTTTTTTTTGCCATCTGGATTGCGCCACACCGAGATAATCTCTGACGATTTGATTACACTTAGCGCCATGCAAAATATTCACTCAATTCACATTGCCAACCTGCACATAACATCCGTGTTGATCGGCATAACCGCGCCCGGAGACATTCATGCGTTTTGTTGATGAAGCCCCCATCAAGGTGATTGCAGGTGATGGCGGCAATGGCATTGTGCATTTTCGCCGGGAAAAATATATTCCAAAAGGCGGACCGGATGGTGGTGACGGTGGTGATGGCGGCAGCGTCTTTCTCATTGGCAATCATGACCTGAACACCCTGGCGGATTTTCGCACCGTGCGCACGTATCAGGCGGAGCGCGGTGAAAATGGCCGCGGCCAGGAAAAAACCGGCAAGAAAGGTCAGGATCTGTTTGTACCTGTACCGGTTGGCACCCTGGTGTATGACATGGATACGGAAGAACTGATCGGTGATGTTACCGAGGACCAACAGGTATTGCTGGTCGCCAAGGGTGGTTTTCACGGCCTGGGAAACACCCGGTTTAAAAGCTCGGTTAACCGCACCCCCATGCAAAGCACCCAGGGTACACCTGGCGAACGTCGCGACTTACGTCTTGAACTCAAGGTACTGGCGGATGTTGGCCTGCTGGGTTTACCCAATGCCGGCAAATCCACCCTGATCCGCGCCGTGTCATCGGCCAAACCAAAAGTAGCGGATTATCCATTCACCACCCTTTACCCCAATCTGGGCGTGGTCCGGGTCGATCCCTTGCGCAGCTTTGTCATTGCCGACATTCCCGGCCTCATCGAGGGTGCCGCTGAGGGAGCGGGTCTGGGTATACAGTTCCTCAAGCATTTGAGCCGCACCCGTATTTTGCTGCATGTCATCGACATTGCGCCCTTTGATGAAAGCGACCCGGTTCAGGATGCCCAGAAAATTATCCATGAGCTGGAAAAATTTAATCCTGACATGCTGGATGAGCCGCGCTGGCTGGTGCTAAACAAAACCGACCTGCTACCCAGGGAAGATGCTGAAATCCGTTGCCGTGACATAGTTCAGCGTCTTGAATGGGACGGACCGGTTTATGAAATCTCCGCTATCAGTGGTAACGGCACCAAGGAACTGGTTTTCGACATAATGAATTATCTGGAAGAGAACGATGAAGACGCGGCAACAATGCGGTGACTCCAAACGCTGGGTTGTAAAAATTGGCAGCTCCCTGCTCACCGATGAAGGTCGGGGACTGGATAATGCCGCTATTGCCCGTTGGGCCGAGCAAATTGCCCGTTTACGTGAACAGGGCAAGGAAATCATTCTGGTCTCTTCCGGTGCTGTTGCCGAAGGCATGGCGCGACTGGGCTGGAAAACCCGCCCCCACGCCATTTACGAACTACAAGCCGCCGCTGCCATTGGCCAGATGGGGTTAATCCAGAGCTATGAATCCTGTTTCAAAAAACATGGTTTGCATACTGCCCAAATCCTGCTGACCCATGACGACCTGAGCAACCGCAAACGCTATCTCAACGCCCGCAGCACCCTGAAAACCCTGCTGACACTGGGCACCATTCCCATCATCAACGAAAACGACACCGTGGCCACGGAAGAAATCCGCTTTGGCGACAATGACACCCTGGCCGCCATGGTGGCTAACCTGGTGGAAGCAGACTTGCTGATTATCCTCACCGACACCCAGGGCCTGTTCACCACCGATCCCAGGAGTAACCCGGAAGCCGAGCTCATTGCCGAAGGCCAGGCCAATAACCCGGAATTTCAGAAAATGGCCGGCCCCAGTGCAGGACAACTGGGTCGTGGCGGCATGAGCACCAAGGTCACAGCAGCACAGCGCGCCGCCCGATCCGGTACCGCCACCCTCATTACCAGCGGTCGGACAGATAATGCTTTAATCCGAATCGCAAACCACGAACGACTCGGCACCCTGTTATTTCCGGATAACGAACCGGTCGCCGCTCGCAAACAATGGCTGGCGAACCACCTCAAGGTCAGTGGCACATTGCAACTGGACGATGGCGCTGTAAAAATGCTTAAAACCTCAGGCAAAAGCCTGTTACCCGTTGGTGTAACGGCAGTTACCGGCAACTTTATCCGGGGTGAAATTGTTTCCTGCGTGTCCACTGACGGCACCGAAATCGCCCGTGGCCTGGTGAACTACAATGCCATTGAGGCTGCCAGGATCAAGGGAAAACCCACATCGGAGATTGAAACCATTCTGGGTTACATTGATGAGCCGGAACTGGTTCATCGGGATAATCTGGTGCTTTTGTAACGCAGCCGCTCATATTCCTAACGGTCACGATGCACCATACAGGCAAATTCATTTAAGGCCTGCACAGTCTCTTCACGAAAATCCTCGGATATATTTTCTGCGACCATGGCCACTTCTTTTTTCGCCAGGGCCAGTCGCTTTAATCCCGACTCGGTGAGGCGAATATAAAACGAGCGTTTATCAGATTTGTTGCTCAGGCTTTCAACCAATTCCGCCCGCACCAGTTCATTAATCAAAACGCTAACCGTCGCCCGGGTGACATTTAAATGCCGGCTCAAATCCGAAACTGTAATTTTGCCCAACTGCTCCAGAAACAGCATCGCCCTGAATTGGGGTAAGCGTAAAGCGGAATACATCAGCGCCAGATTAATTTTTCGTTCGAACCTGTGTGTGGCCTCAAGCAGCTCCAGCACCTTGAGTTGCGTCATGAAATATACCTTTAAAAACAGATAGTTAGTTACCCTAACAAACAAAAAAACAATTCCAAAACCATCTCTGTCTGCTTATTCTTTAATCAGCCTGCCGATCCACAGTACGAATCGGCAATGGTTTAACACACAACAATCAACTACACACTTGCCAGCTTATCTGGCAATCCTACAGAAGGAGCATCAAATGGGAGCTGTCATCGAATCCATTCAAACACCTGACCATCAACTGGTCAGCCGCATTAGCCAGCTGGAGCAACAACTGGCGGATATTAGCCCGAGGGTGCCGGAGAACAAGGTCTCCATAATCCTGCTTTCTGGCGACTTTGACAAGGCCATGGCTGCCTTCTTCATGGCCAATGGCGCAGCCGCCATGGGTATGGAAGTATCCATGTTTTTCACTTTCTGGGGTTGCACCGTCATCAAGAAAGGCAGAAAGCTGAAAGGCAAAAAATTCATGCACAAGATGATCAATTTGATGCTGCCCGGTAGCAGTAAAGACCTGGCACCGTCGAAAATGTCCTTCGGCGGCATAGGTCGCAAGCTGTTTAATTACATGATGAAAGGCCAGATGTCGTCGCTGGAAGAACAAATTGAACTGGCGAAAGAGCAGGGTATTGTGTTCCAGGTGTGCTCACCTTCCCTGGGTATCATGGGGTTTGACGAAGACGAGTGGGTGGTGCCAGTGGATGTCTGCGGTGTCGCGGCGATGTACGATACGGCCCTCAATGCGCGCACAGCCTATTTCATTTCCTGAAAACCATAACAACCCGGCTCATTAAATCCGGGGCATAAAAAAACCGGTTAAATAACCGGTTTTTTTATATTTGTAGCCAGCTCAGGGCTTATGCCATGGCACGGATACGCTGATTCAAACGACTCTTGTGACGTGCAGCTTTGTTCTTGTGGAACAAGCCTTTGTTGCACATGCGGTCGATAACAGGCACTGCTAACTTGAAAGCTTCTTCAGCACCAGACTTGTTACCCGCATCAATAGCCTTTACAACATTCTTCACATAGGTGCGGAACATTGAACGCTGACCAGCGTTACGTGCGCGATGTACTTCAGCCTGACGAGCGCGCTTTTTAGCTTGTGGTGAATTTGCCACGGTACCAATTCCTGTATCAATAGACTCAAGGGGCGCATAAATTGCCAGTTTCGTCGCGCTTTGTCAACTCAAATAAGCTAAAATGATTGCATTACCGGGCTGATCTAACTAATAAAATAAACAATGCAAGATAAAATTGATTTTAAAGTCAAACTGGGCGACCTTGTCCAGCTTCAATTCATCCCGGAAGACGGTCGTGATCGACTCAATGCGAAAATCATTGGCCATGCTCCGAATAAAAGCCTGATCATCACAGCCCCCAGTGTTGGCGGTAAATTACCCATCCTGAAGGAGAACCAGCCGTTTGTGGTGCGCATGCTGCAGGGTAGTCGGGTTTATGGCTTTCAGTCCGTGGTGCTTAAGTATTACACCTTGCCTTATCCCCATCTGCATCTGAAACAGCCTGAGGAGGTTGAATGTATTCAGGTACGTGGCGCCAGACGGGTTAATACCTCCATGGTAGCGTCTGTCCAAATAGGGGCTGACAAAACTTATTCGGTTACCATGCTTAATACCAGTTCCGGAGGTGCCCTGCTGCAAACCCGAGAGGCCCTGGGCAAACTCAATGACAGAATTAGCATTTCCGTGGAGCTTAACATCAGCGGTATCCAGAAGTACCTGCGCTTCCCGGCTATCATTCGCAATATTTCGGCTCCGGAAGACCGAGAAGCCTCGGACAAATCCAAAGACAAAGACCATTACCGCCATGGCGTTGAATTCGTCGAACTGGACGATGATCAAAAGCTGACCCTGAATGCCTTTGTCTATGAACAAATCGTCAAACAAATGGAAGACTATCCAGCCGGCCGGATACGTTCATGGGCAAAAAACTGCTTAAATCCACCGCCCTTGTTGGCATGATGACCCTGCTTTCACGATTCCTCGGGCTGGCCAGGGATATTATTCTTGCGATGATGTTCGGTGCATCCGGTGGCACCGATGCTTTTTTTGTCGCCTTTAAAATTCCCAACTTCATGCGCCGCCTGTTCGCCGAAGGCGCCTTTTCCCAGGCCTTTGTTCCGGTGTTATCGGAATACAAGGAAACCCGCAGCCGGGAAGACCTGATCGATTTAATCAACCATGTAGCGGGCACACTCGGCGGCATTCTTCTGCTGATAAGCAGCATTGGTGTTGCTGCGGCTCCCTTGCTGGTCATGTTGTTTGCACCGGGATTCTGGGATGATCCCAGTCGCTACCAGCTCACGGCGGATATGCTGCGCATTTCCTTCCCTTATATATTCTTTATTGCCCTGGTGGCATTCTCCGGTGGCATACTCAACAGCTTCAACCAGTTTGCGGTGCCAGCCTTTACGCCGGTTTTACTCAATCTGTGTTTGATTGGTGCAGCCATCTGGGCCTCACCCCTGTTTGAGCAACCGGTAATGGCGCTGGCCTGGGGCGTAGCGGCGGCTGGGCTGAGCCAGCTGGTATTCCAGATACCCTACCTGGTTAAACTCGGCTTAATGCCTGTCCCCAAAATCAAACGCCATCACGAAGGCGTGGCAAAAATCATCAAACTGATGATCCCGGCCATAGTCGGCTCGTCCGTTGCCCAGATTAATTTACTGCTGGATACCATCATTGCCTCCTTCCTGGTCGCCGGGAGCGTGAGCTGGCTTTATTATTCCGATCGCCTGGTGGAGTTTCCGCTGGGAGTATTTGGTATTGCACTGGCCACGGTGATATTGCCTAATTTGTCGCAACAACACGCCAATAAATCAATCGATGAATTCAATAAAACGCTGGATTGGTCACTTAAGCTGGTCACCCTGATTGCCATACCGGCCTCCCTGGGTTTGCTCATTCTGTCTGGCCCCTTACTGGCAACCCTGTTTAATTATGGTGAATTCGACTTACATGACGCGCAAATGGCCAGCCTGAGCCTGATGGCCTACGCAATCGGATTACCGGCATTCATAATCATAAAGGTACTGGCACCGGGTTATTATGCCCGGCAGGATACCCGCACACCGGTACGTATTGCCATTTACGCCATGATTGCCAACATGTTTTTAAACATATTATTTGTCGTACCCATGGTCATGCTGGATATCCCCGGCCCCCATAGTGGCCTGGCGCTGGCCACATCGGCGTCTGCTTACATGAATGCCGCCATGCTCTATTTCGGCTTACGCCGGCAACAGGTTTATCAACCGCTGAAAGGCTGGGGTAAACATATCCTGCAATTACTGCTCGCCAATTCGGCCATGGCGGCACTTTTAATTTACTTATCACCTGCCATATCCGTCTGGAATCAATGGCATTTGCAGGATCGGATTGGCATGTTACTGGGCTTCGTCAGCGCGGCACTTGTGATTTATTTCATCTTCCTGCTCATTCTCGGATTCCGACCACGGCAGTTACATTCCTAGCCTCGAAGATTAGCCGGTGTGGCGGTGCATGATGTCTGGCGTAATAGGGTATAATTGCCTGCTTTTAACAGATACTGTGTACACAAATTCATGGAACTCATCCGGGGCCTGCACAATATTAATGATCACCATCGTGGCTGTGCGCTCACCATAGGCAATTTCGACGGCGTCCATCTGGGTCATCAGGCCATATTAAAAATGCTGGTGGAAAAAGCCCGTGAATTAAAAATCGATGCCTGCATGATGAGTTTTGAGCCGCTACCGCAGGAATATTTTGCCCCGGAAAACGCACCGGCACGGCTAACACGGTTGCGAGAGAAATGGTGCGCACTGGAAGTCACGGGTATAGACCAGTTTCTGTGTATTAAATTTGATCATCGTCTGGCGGAACTCAGTGCAGAAGATTTTATTCAACAGATATTGATAGACCGTTTGCATGTAAAGTATCTGGTGATTGGCGATGATTTTAAATTTGGCAAAGGACGGCGTGGCGACTTTGACATGTTAAAAGCCGCCGGCAAACAATACGATTTCGAGGTTGTGAATTCCCATAGTATTTGCCTGGATGGTGAACGCATCAGCAGCACCGCGATCCGCAAGGCACTCGCTGAAAATCGGCTGGAACATGCGAATAAAATGCTGGGTAGAACTTACCGCATTTGTGGTCGTGTCGCCCATGGTGCCAAGCGGGGGCGTACGATTGGTTTTCCAACAGCCAATATCAAACTACATCGCCATGCGACACCCTTAAGTGGAGTTTATGCCGTAACCATGACCATAGATGATAAACAAATTAATGGTGTGGCCAATATCGGCAAGCGGCCAACAGTTGACGGCCACAATTTACAACTGGAAGTACATTTGTTTAACTTCGAACAAAATATTTACGGCAAACAGGTTTGTGTGGAATTCAAGCACAAACTGCGTGACGAACACCGCTTCGAATCATTCGATGCATTGAAACAACAAATTATGAAAGACAGTGAACAGGCTAAAGCCTTTTTTGAAAAACTGAACTAAACGAGATAACTGTGGCCGATTATAAACACACCCTGAACCTGCCTGAAACTGCATTCCCCATGCGCGGCAATCTGGCACAACGTGAACCGGATATGCTGAAAGCCTGGGCTGAACAAACGCTTTATGCCAAAATTCGTAAAGCCTGCAAAGGTCGCCCACAATTTATCCTGCATGATGGCCCGCCCTATGCCAACGGCAATATTCATATTGGCCATGCCGTTAACAAGGTTCTCAAAGACATCATTGTTAAAAGCAAAACCCTGGATGGTTTTGATGCACCCTATGTGCCCGGCTGGGATTGTCACGGCTTACCCATTGAATTGAATGTCGAAAAGAAAGTTGGCAAACCCGGTGCCAAGGTGGATGCAAAAACTTTCCGTACCAAGTGCCGTGAATATGCACAATCTCAGGTGGATGGTCAGCGTGAGGATTTCAAGCGCCTGGGTGTTTTTGGTGACTGGGATAATCCCTACCTCACCATGGACTTTAACTTCGAGGCCAACATCGTACGCTCCCTCGGCAAGATCATCGACAACAAACATTTACACAAGGGCAGCAAACCGGTGCACTGGTGCCTGGATTGTGGTTCTGCGCTGGCGGAAGCGGAAGTCGAATACTATGACAAAACATCACCCGCCATCGATGTTGCTTTTCGCGCAGTCAATCCAGCAGATTTTTTCAAGGCCTTTGGCGTTGATGATAATGGCGTTGAACTGGCCACGGTCATCTGGACAACAACACCATGGACATTACCCGCAAACATGGCGGTATGCCTGCACCCGGATCTTGAATACACACTGATCAAGGCCAACACCAATATTGGCGTCATCAACTTAGTGCTGGCCGATGCGCTTCATGAAAAAGCACTTGAACGTTATGGCGCGGATGAAT
>JBFHPZ010000067.1:0-8401 GCA_041592495.1 Gammaproteobacteria bacterium
GAGTCGAGAGGCGAATTATCCCGCTTAAAGGAGCTGATGCAGGACGTGCATCAGCATATCCAATACAAACTAGACACGGATCTGTCCCTCACCCAGGACAATGTATTTCAAGGTAGTCAGACCTTCCAGACCAACCGGGCCACGGGCATGCAACTTATCCGTACTGATACCAATTTCCGCACCCAGGCCAAATTCAAAACCATCGGCGAAACGGGTGGATGCATTTACCATGACCGAACTGGAATCGACTTCCCGCAGGAAGCGACGCGCTTTGGTGTAATCCTCGGTCATGATGGTATCGGTATGATGTGAACCATAGGTGTTGATGTGATCAATAGCATCATCCATGGATGCAACAATGCGAACCGATAAAATGGCTGCCAGGTATTCTGTTGTCCAGTCTTCTTCACTGGCAGCATTCATATCGGGAATCAGGGCACGGGTTTTTTCACAACCGCGTAATTCCACACCCTTGTCGCTATACATCTTCGCCAGCTCAGGCAATACCTCAGCCGCAATGTGTTCATTCACCAGCAAGGTTTCCATGGCATTGCACACGCCATAGCGATGGGTTTTAGCATTAAACGCCACCTTGATAGCTTTTTGTTTATCGGCCTTGTCATCGATATACACATGGCAAATACCATCGAGATGTTTGATCACCGGCACACGCGCTTCGTTGCTGATGCGCTCGATTAAACTTTTACCGCCTCTGGGAATAATCACATCCACATAGTCTTTTGCGGTGATTAATTCGCCCACCGCTGCACGATCCGTGGTTTCCACCACCTGCACTGCATCCGCAGGCAAACCTGCTTCCACCAGTCCTTGCTGAATACATTTGGCTATGGCCTGATTGGAATGAATGGCTTCGGAACCGCCGCGCAAAATCGTGGCATTGCCGGATTTCAAACACAGACCTGCGGCATCCGCGGTTACATTGGGGCGGGATTCGTAAATGATGCCAATCACGCCCAGGGGAACACGCATACGACCCACCTGAATACCACTGGGACGATAAGCCATATCGGATATTTCACCCACCGGATCCTGCAGGGCTGCAATCTGGCGCAAGCCTTCCGACATACCCGCAATGCGGGCATCATTTAATGCCAGTCGATCCAGCATGGCGTCATCCAGGCCATTGGTTTTGCCGGCTTCAAGATCCTTGGCATTTTCCGTTTTTAAGGTTACGGCAGCGGCATCTATGGCATCGGCCATTGCCAACAGGGCCTTGTTTTTAGCCGCAGTTTCACTGCGCGCCATAAGGGCAGACGCGGCACGAGCCTTCTGGCCGAGCTGCTGCATATAAGCTTTGATGTTTTCAGTCATGGTAAAGCGAATGGAAAATAAAAAGAGGTCAATCATACCGGTTTTGAGCGAAATTGCCCACGACCGACAAGATTGTCGAAGCCACAGATCGACTACAGCAATTCGTTGTTTGTTTGCAGTACAGTTGCGGCAAGCGTGAGTCTGGCGACTACCACATCATCCTCCTGATGGAAAACCAGCTCGGATGTTTGCGGGCATAGCAGCGCCTTAACCAGCTCCAGCCCCATACCCAGGCCCCGGGATTTTACGAAATCAAAATTCGGTGGCAGTGACGCCGGACCACTTTTCACTTCTATACAGGCACCCTCCGTTCCAAGGGTGAGAGCCACTTGTACCCGATGGTGTTGATCCGATACCTGTTTATGTTTGGTGGCATTGGTAATCAGTTCGTTGATTACCAATGCCACCGGAACAGTTTCTTCCTTCACCAGTGCAACCTGGCCATGCGCCGGCAACTGGAATTGTATTGGGCTGGAATCAAGGAATACGTCGGCGACAGCCTTGATGAGCTCATCCAGATGCACCGGCGCACGCAAATCACGACTTTGCAATCCGTAAACCTGGGCGATGGTGAGCACCTTGGTGATAGCCTGTTCCAGTGGTAATTCGATTTCCGGATTTGCCGATGCATACTTGCGCAATAAGCCCGAAACCCCCTGAAGATGGTTCTTGATGCGATGATGAACCTCACGCACCAGGCTATCGCGCTGACGTTCCAGCGCGGTATAACGTTCCGTTTCTGCCTGTGCGCGTTCAGTGATATCAAAAAAGGACACGAGTACCTGCGACCAGCTGTCTTCAAATCCCGGCACGATGTTCATCTGCAACAGCAATACCTGCGTATTGCCTTGTATGTTTCGGATCGGAACCTCGCCACTGAAACATTTTGCCCCCGACACCAGGGTCAAAATCTCCTGCTGAAACACCAGCAGCGCACTTTCATCAAAGTAGTCTGGCAAATGACGCCAGATATCAGCTTTGGACTGCACGCCAAAAAATGCAACACTCTGTTCATTCACTTCCACCACGCGAACCAGTGATGCCAGATAAATGACCTCCTCGGGATGTTTTGCCAGATAATCTGAAAGCTCGATATGACTCCCGATTTGCAGCTCATCCAGGCGCGCCTTCACGGCGGAGAAGTCCTCTACCCAGATGGGTACGGGGGAATTTTCAAATAAACTGTGAAATCTGGCTTCACTGGCTTCGAGTCTGACAGCATCATCCTGCGAGCGTTTCTGCGCTTCATCCAGTTGGTCATAAAGCTCAATATTGGTAAGCGCCACCGCAGTCGCATCGGCCAACGCCTGTTGTAATCGTAATTCTTCTTCACTGGGTCGGTGCGACTTTTCCCAATAGCAACCAATGGCCCCAACGGGCTTATTGTGTCCGATGGGTACCATGCTGAGACTATTTACAAATGTCGGGCGGTAGGCCTCATGGGGAATGCGTGGATCTGTGTAAATATCTTCGATGACGGCCATCTGATCATGCAGCATCACCCAGCCTGAAATGCAATGGTCGAGAGGAAAACGTTGGCCTTTCCATAACGGACCGATGGCATCCTCGTCGGCATACCAGCATTGATCATTATCACGCAAGACCAGGGTAGCCCCATCGGCACCGGTCAGATGACGAGCCGCTTTGCGCACTATGGCCATCAGATCCGTATAGTTGCTCACCACGGCAAGTTGCTCCACCACATCAAGTAAACTTTGCCAGGGTGGAGATTCCCGCCTGGGCTGATGATTACGCCTGATTTCGGCACGCTTAGCGGAGTGACGCAAACCACTGGCCTGCTCCATTGCCTGCAGACGCTTAATGAGTTGATCACGGGAGAGAGCTGAATAATTATTTTTCGATGTCATAAATAATTATGCGGCAAGCATTCCATACGTAGTTGTATAGAACCTGACTGCAATCTGGTGCCAGACCCTCACTCATAACCTCCAATGTCCTCAACATCCCGAATAACTAAGTAAGACTTCTGGCCATGGTATTTAATGAGCATACGAAATAATTAACCCTGCTACCGAATAATGATGGATAAGCTAACAGGATTAAGCTTAAAGTTTTTTAAGAATACTCAATAAAATGTTTATTTTTTTGAAATTATGGACGCGAAGAAGGCTGATTCACAAAACGTATATCCCCCTGCTGTATATCCAGCACATGTACACCACGTTGTGTGGTGCGGGGTAAAGTTAATTGACGTACCAGTTGATCACCGGAATAGATAAACACTTCTTCCCTGCCCTGTATGAAATCATCATTGGAATAATTATCGACCCATAAACTGTACACAGCATTATTTTCTATCTTATCCAGTGTGATGGTTTCCGGGCCATAGCCGTGCATTTCATCACGGTCGAGTTTTGCTTTATTCGGCACGCTGCGCATGTTGCGATAGGAAACATGAAAACCCGGACCTTTCAAGTGTAAATCCAGATCCTCCGGTTGATCATCCCATTGCATTACAAAACGCATCTTGCCTACAGCCAGGGCCGGACTCAGTACCTGTTTGCGATTGAGTACGGTGCCGGCAGCAACAATGAGTTCGGTGGTCAGTGTTATGTACCCCTGCTTTGACACCTTAAGAGGTGCGCGTGCATCCATCATGTCTGCGAAGGGTGTCATGGGTAACTGCACATAGCCCATGTCATCACTTTTGTATTCAATATCGCCAATCTTCACACTGGCATTGATGATGGGTTTGCAATTAACCGCATCCTTGAATGACAACACCAGGATATCTTCTAATTCAGCAAAGCCATCAATTTCAGCACGTTCCTGAACTGTCCAGCAGGCATGAGCAGACACCGGCAAGCTAACAATGCACAGCAAATACAATATGCGCTTGAACATAGCAACCTTCTCTATAACAGGAATAATTAATGGTTGATGCTGCCTAAAGCGGAACGTAGGGCATGATCGAATACGGAATGCTGCATAATGATTCCCGATAATCCTTTTTCCAGTTCCACAGCAAATTCCTCGGCATCTTTTTCAATAACCACATTTCCCAGGTGATCAACAAACACCAGGGTTGCATCCTGCATCAGGATGACCGCCAGCTTGAGACGACGCACCGGTTTATCTTCCCCGTTATACACAATAAACCAGGCACCGGGTTGAATATCGTTGGGCAGGTTTTCGATTTTACGACGAGCAATAGTTTCCGAATCTTCTTCTACCGCAACGGCTTCTTCCACCGTTTGTTCTGCGATAGGTTCTTCTGTAACCGGTTCTTCCTCTGATGGTTCAACAATCTCATTTTTACCTTCAACGACCGAAGCCACTATTCTTCTAGCGAGATCTTCTTCGGTTTCTGCTTCCTGCTCAGCGGCCGCCGCTTCTTTTGCGAGTGCCTCTTCTGCTTGCTGTTCAGCTTGTGCTTTAGCTTCCGCTTCGGCATCTGGTAAACCTTCGGTTCCCATCAGTTCGTCATAGGTGGACTGTAAGTCAGACACAACCTTGTTAACGACTTTGGCTGACTTGCCCAGTTGTGTCAGTTTGTCACGGGTTGCCTTCACAATATCCTGGTAAATCAGCTTCAGCTCTTCCAGTTCCTGAATACTGGCCAGGGGCTGAACGCTTTCGATAATCTTGGCCAGAATCATCAGCATCTCGACCCATTCATCATTCGCCTTGCCATTATTCAAATAATGGTTGTACATAATGCTGGGCCAAACCTTGAGTACAAGCGTGCGAATATCTTCCGGCAGCTCTTTACCAATCGTAATTTTGCGAATTTCCTGCAACACCACACTGCGTGCATGATTCTGTTTAATTTCCTTTTGGGAAATCTCTTCTTTTTCCCTGGCCTTGCGGTAAATACCTTCGGTGAGATCGATCAGTTCTTTCAGCGCGGTTGCAAATGCACCCAGGTCTTCCTTGAATTCGCGCAGCAGTTTCTTGACGATTTTTTCGAGATCAATATAAACAGGATCTTTGTGATCACTAATACCTACGCCTGCTTCGGCAATCTTGTCCAGCACCTGTCGCGCCGGATGCTTGTCATCGACAAAGAAATCCGCATCGATCATCGCCGCCTTGATAACGGGGATTTGCAAACTCAGTAACAGGGTTTTGATGGTATCGGTAATGCTTTCTTCATCAATAATGGCATCGAAAATAAGCTTGATGAAATCAATGGTCTTTTCTGAAACCTGGTTGACGCGTTTGCTGACAACGCCACCTTCTTTTTCACCGATGGTGGACAATACTGCCTTTTTAACAGCCTCGGCATTAAATTCCAGCTTACGACCATGGACGATTTCGACTTCCGCCTGGCGACTCTGCAAACTGGACAGGGCGGACACCACTTCACCGTGACTGTAATAACCGCCACCTCCGCCTCCCGCTTCACCGGAAACAGCCTGATCGCTATCGGAGGGCAAACCGCCAACGAAACTGCGAATACTGTCCTTGATCTGACCCACACTGTAACCAGTGGAAGACATGCGCTGATCACCGGCTGCGCCAGATGCTTCCTGAGCTGATTTGTCACCAGTTCCGGCTGTAGTAGAACCGGCTTTTGCAGCAGGACCACCAGGCTGGCTATTACCGCCTGCAACCTGGCCTTCTCCACCTGTTTGTCCGGCATCGCCAGCAGAACCTGCACCGGCATAAGCCATACCACCAGCTGCACCACCAGGACCACCCGTCATTCCGCCGCCTGTACCACCTGCGCCGCCAGGACCGCCTGCCATTCCGCCAGCTGCACCACCTGCGCCGCCAGGGCCGCCTGCCATTCCACCAGCTGCACCACCTGCGCCGCCAGGGCCACCTGCCATTCCGCCGCCTGCACCACCTGCGCCGCCAGGACCACCTGCCATGCCGCCGCCTGCACCACCTGCGCCGCCAGGGCCACCTGCCATGCCGCCGCCTGCACCACCTGCGCCGCCAGGGCCACCTGCCATTCCGCCAGCTGCACCACCCGTACCCTGGTGACCAGCGCCACCCGCAAAACCACCGCGACGTGAGAAACCACGATTGCCGCCCTGTGAAGGTGCTTGTTCTTCTTCCTCGAAGTCATCCTCTGGCTCAGGGTGGTGGCTTTCGTCGCGTTTAATTTTGCTCAGTTCTATCTGTGGCAGAATGCCATCATCGACCATCAGCTGATTCAGTTCCTTATAAAGATCTTTCAGTTTTCTGATGACTTCCTGGTCGAAAATCTTATAGAGGATAAGTTTGTTGTCTTTGGAAAAATCGCTGAATTCCAGGGCTTCTTGCAAGGCGTCACAAATGATCCTCGGGTTCAGTGCCCGATCATGGAAAATATTTGGGTTAAGCACGCCCAAATGTTCAAGGCGAGCATCCAGATGGGATAATTCTTCCCGCAAATCCATGGCGGCCTTGCCGCTGATAGTAGTCAGGGCCACCATCTGATCCATTTCATCCTGATCGATCAGGCCCAGCTCATCGCTTTGCTTATGTTGTTTCTTTTTGGGTAATTCCTTGCTCTTGGCAATGGGCTTTAGAAAATAATTAAGCTCATTCAAAAAACCTTTTTCTATGCCCTGCTTTTGCGCACGCAGGGCATTCATAAATTCAAACAGGTTATTTTGCTGGGCGATATTGCCCGCCTTGTTGGCAGAATCGAACAGGAAATCGTCGGCTTTTTCGAACATAGCCGTCATACGGTCAGAGAAGAAAAACTCCAGCTTGGCGTAGATATTATCCACCAGTGCGGAATAGGCTACTTCATCCTGCTGGCTAGATTTTGATTCATCTTCAACTGGTTTGGATTCGTCACTCATCGGCTACAGACATCCCTTAGCTGTTTCTTTGATTATTCATTTACACTGGCGTTATTGATCATCATTATCAAAGAAATCCATCTCGATAAAGGCAAGTCCAATTCCCTTGGGTGTTTGTCTGACGACTACCGCATCGCCACTGGGCAGATTTTCTTTGCCCACTGACTCTCCCGACAGCTGAACACCGACCACTTCACCGATAGTGGGCATATTCAAATCTTCGAGAATCAAAAACATACCGCTTTCGCTAATATCACGAGTGGTAACGATATGTTTTTCCCCGCCCGGGTAGGCCAGCTCGACGTTGAGTGTGACGGGTCTGCGTGGATGTCGGCGCTTTTCCATGACTATTTTCTTTTTTTAAGTAGGCTTTGCCCCTGTTTATTGCCAGAAGCCTGATTTCTGTTTTGCTTCTGAACAACACCTGCAGCGATATTATTCATAGCTTCCTTTAAATAATAGCTGTAAATACAGAAAATCCAATCAACTTTCACCACAACTGTCTATTTTTTAAACGGCCTGTGGTTTATTTGCCTGGTGGGCGACCTGCTACAGCCACCCAGTAAACCGTAAATCAATTCTGGCTCAATACCAGCTCCAGAATGTCCCGATGCTGTTCCGCCTTGAGCCTGGGACCAAACTGGCTCACCACCCTGGCGGAGGCCAGGCTGGCGATATTGCCTGCTTCATAGAAGGAATGGCCGTGGGTAATACCATACAGAAAGGCACCGGCAAACATATCTCCTGCGCCGTTGCTATCAACAGCTTTTACGTTATGGGGTGAAATCTCGATAGAGTGTTTGCCATCAAATACCAGTGCACCCTTGCTGCCCAGAGTGATAGCAAAGGTATCGGCAATTTTCTTCAGTGCTTCCACGGCCTTATCCAGATCATCGGTTTGCGCCCAGCGTTTGGCCTCGCCTTCATTACAGAACAGCAGGTTGACCCGGTCTCCAATCATCTCTGCCAGGCCGTCACGGAAATACTCCACCATGGCGGGATCGGAAAAGGTGAGTGCAGTTTTAACACCATGCTGTTCAGCGATTTTGCGGGCTTCGATGGCCGCATGACGACCGGTAGGGGAAGTAACCAGATAACCCTCGATATAGAGATATTCGGAATCGATAATGGCATCCTGATGCAGCTCATCCACCGAGAAGGTTTCGGTGATGCCGAGGAAGGTATTCATGGTGCGTTCCGCATCCGGCGTGACCATGACCAGGCATTTGCCGGTGATGCCATCCTTGCGGCCGTCGCCCACATTGGTATCGACACCGGCGGCTTTCAGGTCATCGATGTAAAAATCC
>JBFHPZ010000068.1:0-8344 GCA_041592495.1 Gammaproteobacteria bacterium
ACCGGTATGGCTGACATTGAAATTAGCTTCGGTCACAACAATCCTGCTGCTGTTCGTGGGCACCCCCATCGCCTGGTGGCTGTCCCAGACCCGTTCACGATTCAAGCACCCCATCAGTGCCGTGGTGGCACTGCCCCTGGTATTGCCGCCGACGGTGCTGGGTTTTTACCTGCTGGTGTTCCTGGGCCCCAATGGTCCCGGCGGACATTTCACCCAGGCACTGGGCATAGGCACCCTGCCGTTTACCTTTACCGGCCTGGTGTTTGCCTCGGTGCTGTATTCTTTGCCCTTTGTGGTGCAACCCTTACAAAACGCGTTTGAAGCCATGGGGCAACGCCCTATGGAAGTTGCAGCCACCCTGCGGGCATCCCCCTGGGATCGCTTCTTTCACGTCGCAGTGCCCCTGGCCCGTCCGGGCTTTCTCACCGCCATGGTGCTGGGCTTCGCCCATACTGTGGGTGAGTTTGGCGTGGTGCTGATGATCGGTGGCAACATTCCCGGTGAAACCAAGGTGCTATCGGTGGCGATCTATGATCATGTGGAAACCCTGGAATACAGCCAGGCCCATATCCTTTCTGCGGGCATGGTGGGCTTCGCCTTCCTGGTGCTGATGACGCTCTATCTGGTCAACGGCCGTATCAGCCGGGGTGAACACACATGAGCATTATTGAAGCCCATTTTAACAAGCGTTTTGGCGAGTTTGAGCTGGATGTAAATCTGATGATTCCCGGTAAAGGCGTCACTGCCCTGTTCGGTCATTCCGGCTCCGGCAAAACCACGGTGTTGCGTTGTATCGCCGGCCTGGAGCAATCCGATGGTCATTTGTTCATGAACGGGGAATGCTGGCAGGACAATCGCTATTTTCTGCCCGTACACAAACGGGCACTGGGTTATGTATTCCAGGAAGCCAGCCTGTTTTCGCACCTCAATGTGCGTAAAAACCTCAGCTTTGGACTCCGCCGTATCCCGAAAGCAGAACAGCAAATCGAATTACAGCGTGTCGTGGACTGGTTGGGCATAGATCACCTGCTGGACCGAAGTCCGCAACGCCTGTCCGGTGGCGAGCGTCAGCGCGTGGCTATTGCACGTGCCCTGCTCACCAGTCCCCGACTGTTGTTGATGGACGAACCCTTATCCGCCCTGGATGAGCGTAGCAAGGAAGACATTCTGCCCTACCTGGAACGCCTGCATGATGAACTGTCGATACCGGTGATTTATGTCAGCCATTCCTTAAAAGAAGTGGCGCGACTGGCGGATCACATGGTGTGGATGGACAACGGCAAGGTACATCAAAGCGGTAACGCGCAACTGGTGCTGACCAATATGGAGCTGGCCGTCTCCCACGAGGATGAAGCCGCCTCGGTACTGGAATCGGTGGTTACCGAACACGACGACCACTACCACCTCACCGCCCTGGAAAATCGTTTCGGCCGTTTATGGGTGAAGCGACTCAACAAGCAGCCGGGTGAAAAAGTGCGGGTGAATATTCCGGCCCGCGATGTCAGCCTGAGCCTGGAAAAAGAAGAGCACAGCAGCATCCTTAACATCTGGGAAGCGGTGGTCATCGACATCGTCGATGCGGAACCCGGGCAGGTCATGGTGAAACTGTGTTGTCCGGAAAATGAAGGCAAGCAGCCGGTACTGGCGCGCATCACCAGAAAATCGCGGGATAAACTGGCACTGGAAACCGGCCTTCATGTCTATGCACGAATCAAGAGTGTCGGCCTGCTGGAATAATCGTCACATGATGCTGAATCACTTCGGGTGCATGGCATTCCTGTTTATAATGCCAGCCTTCGATTCATCATGACGACAGCCAAAACATGCCCTGGATTCAACTCATACTCACCACCGATCGCAGCCAGCACGAACCGGCCGAACAGGCCCTGCTTGATGCCGGCGCCCTGTCCGTTACCTTTCAGGATGCGGAAGATAATCCGGTACTGGAACCCGCACCCGGCGAAACGCCCTTATGGAACAAGTTAATCCTTACCGGCCTGTTCGATGCCAACCACAACAGCGAGCAATTAAAACAAAGGCTGCGGAACAAACTGGGCAATGACATTCAATTGAAAGCCGAACAGCTGGAAGACAAGGACTGGATTCGCGCCTGGATGGATGATTACAAACCCATGCAATTTGGTCATCGCCTGTGGGTATGCCCAAAACATCTTGCACCACCGGATCCCGATGCCGTGAACCTGATGCTCGATCCCGGACTCGCCTTCGGCACCGGCACCCACCCCACCACCGCCTTGTGTTTGCAATGGCTGGACGGTGCCGATGTGAAAGACAAGACCGTGCTGGATTTTGGTTGCGGCTCGGGAGTATTGGCGATCGCCACATTATTGCTCGGCGCCAGGCATTGCGACGGCGTAGACATAGACCCGCAGGCTCTGGAAGCCACGCGAGATAACGCCGAGGCTAATCAGGTGAGTGACAAGCTGGCAGTGATGCTGCCGGAAAAGTTAGCACCGCAGCAATACGATATCGTCATTGCCAATATCCTCGCCGGACCCCTGGTGGAACTGGCACCCAAACTGATGGAACATCTCAAACCCGGCGGTCACATCGTACTTTCCGGCATTCTGCAAACCCAGGCAGCAGAAATTCTCACCGCCTATTCACCATGGTGTACACTTGAACCCGTCACTGTTAAAGAAGACTGGATCCGTGTCAACGGCATTAAACAGCACTAACGACAACACCATGCAAACCGAATGCCCCCATTGCCATAGCATTTTTCGTATCACAGAAGCACAACTTGACCAGGCCGAAGGTCAGGTTCGTTGCGGTCATTGCCTGGCCATATTCGATGGTCGTGACAACATCCATGAGCATCATGACATTGAAATGATTGCCGATGATAAAGACGATACCGAAATCGACTTACTAAGCCCGGTGATACCTGATGAAAATCCGGAACATGTGTTACCCGATGTCATTCCACCGGAATTGCGCGCCGAAACCCGTAACAAGAAAAAACAATATGGCTTCCTTGGCAGTCTGTTCTGGTCACTGGCAATCCTACTGATGATTGTTATGGGCATGGTGCAATATGCCTATTATGACCGCGCATTTCTTGTGCAATTCAGCGAGCTCCGTCCCTGGCTGGAAAAACTCTGCGTTTATGCAAAATGCGAATTACCCGACCCGCGTGACCCGGCTCGCATTGAACTCAGCAGTAAAAATATTTTTTCTCATCCCAATCATGAAAATGCCCTGATGGTCAGCGGCACCATGGTTAATCAGGCCGAGTTCGAACAGGATTTTCCTCAGGTTGAGTTACGCTTTGAAAATATTCGCGGCCAATCCATTGCCGGACGTCGTTTCAAACCGGAAGAATACCTGGGCATACCTAAAGACACACTATCGAAGATGCAACCAGGCAATCCTGTTTCTTTCAATATTGAGCTGATAGATCCTGGTAAAGACGTCGTCAGTTACGAATTCAATTTTCTTTAATAAAAAAATAATCTCTGAAATACAGTTTTGAGCTTTTACAGTTAATTAGCTTCATAGCGCAGATACGCAAGACGGTCAGTCGGTAAAGATGTTGCGCAATCGCAACATTATCGCTGTTGGCTTTGCTAGACTGGCAAAAAACGAACGCTTACGTATCCAGCTTTTCCAAAAAAATATCGACCACCAGAGAGGTGACACGATGCTGGACCATCTAAAAGTTCGGGATATTTACATCCCGATGAAAAACTACCCCCACATCCCGAATACTGCCACGGTAAGCGACGCTATTCTGTTGATGCACAGCAGCCAGACTGAAGCGCATAAATACCGTACTATTCTGGTACATGACCAGGATGAACATCTTGTTGGTTATTTATCTTTACGTGACCTGTTACGCGCCATTGGTCCGGACTATCTAAAAAAAGCGGCACCGTCCTTCAAGGGCAATCAACCCTTCCAGGGGATACCCCAGGATTTTTCTGCGCTGTCACTCATCTGGCAGGAAGGCTTCACGGGAAAAGTCCTGGATGAAGCCCAACACCCCGTCACCCAGTATTTAACCTTGTTTGAACACAGTGTGAAACTCGATGATCCGTTTGCAAAATGCGCTTATCTAACACTGGTGGAAGATTTGAACGTCATTCCTGTTGTTGAAGATGACAAGGTAATTGGTGTGGTAAGACTGGTGGATATTTTTGAAAACATTGCTGATCTCATGTGCAAATCAATTGATCACTGATCATTGCAAAAGAGTAAAAAATAATGGCAAAAAATACTAACGATTCAACGATTCACTTTGCGCCACAAAAACCGGCATTCGATTACAAGCGCGCAAGTTTTATATTGCTTGGCATTGGGATTTTTTTATGGATCTTTTTTCTTGATCCCTTGCCCGATGCCATCGATCCCGCCGGACAACATTTTGAGCTCACCCGCGAAGGCAAGGCCGCCATTGCATTGTTTTTACTGGCCGGCATCTGGTGGGTATTCGAAGTCATCCCTATCGGCGTCACCAGCCTGGTAATCGGCATTATGCAGGCGGTGTTTTTAATTCGTCCGGCCGAAGAAGCCTTCAAGGACTTCATGGACCCTTCCGTGTTGTTTATTTTTGGCTCCCTCATCATCGGCATGGTGTTTACCAAGGTTGGATTAACCAAACGACTCGCCTACAAAATGCTCACCATTGTCGGCGAACGCACCAGCATGATTTATCTCGGCTGTTTTATCGTCACCGCATTACTGACACATTTCATGGCACACACCGCCGTAGCCGCCACCATGTTCCCCATCCTCATGGCGATTTACACACTTTACGGCCACGAAGGCGAATCCGCTTCCAAATTCGGCAAGGGTTTATTTATCGGCATGGCTTTCGTTGCCGGCGCCGGCAGCATGATTACTTTATTGGGAGCAGCTCGCGGTGCAGTCGCTATTGGTTTCTTTAATGACATCGCAGGCTACCACGTCTCATTCTTTGAACTCAGTTATTACATGTTCCCTATTGGCTGGTTGATGGTAATCATACTCTGGGGCCTGATCATGCTTTTGTTTAAACCGGAAAAAGCATCTATTCCCGGCCTGAAAGAAAAAGCCAAACGCCTGTATAAAGAAACCGGACCACTCACACGCAATGAAATCTTTGTCGCACTGATTGTGCTCGCGGTTATTCTGACACTGTCACTCAAGTCACTCGTACCTGGTCTGGCATCAATGGATAAAACATCAGTCGTGTTACTTTCAACCGTTGTCTTCTTTATTTTTAAAATACACACTATCGATGACCTTGAACAAATTCCCTGGAATATTGTATTGCTGTTTGCCGGGGCCATGAGCATTGGTTTCTGTTTATGGGAAACCGGTGCAGCCAAATGGATGGCGGTAAACTGGCTCATACTGTTTCAGGATTCCAGCTGGTTTATTTTCCTTCTCGGCATCGCATTTTTCATCATGGTCATGACCAACTTCATTATGAATGTTGCCGCCATTGCCATTTCATTACCGGTTGCCCTGGTGATTGCGCCTTATCTTAACGTCGCCGCAGAAGTTGTGTTGTTCGCCGCACTGGTAGTTGCCGCCTGTCCATTTCTGTTACTGGTAGGTGCTGCGCCTAATGCCATTGCCTATAACTCGAAACAATTCACCACTGGCGAATTTTTTGTTGCGGGCATACCTGCCAGCATAGTGCTCATGGCGGTAGTCGCTTTTGCCATTGCCATTGTGTGGCCAATGATGGGCATGCCAATAACCCTGAGTTAAAGAGCAAAACTATTTCAACACAAAAACCCAATGGCGTAATACACATGGGTTTAATACATAGGCAGCATTATGCTGTCTACGCTATATCAATAAAAATGAGAACAAGCCATGACCGAACAGGATATTCTTTACTCCCATAGCAGTGTTGCCATAACCGTCATACTGTTTATTTTAATTCTCATATTCAATGAAACAGGTTTTCGCATTGGACGTTTCGTGCAAAACCAGACAGATACCGAAGTCAAGGCTTTAACCGGCTCTGTTCAGGCCAGCGTACTGGGCCTGCTTGCACTTTTACTTGGCTTCACATTTAGTATGTCCATGCAGCGATATGACAATCGAAGCCAGGCCCTGATAGATGAAGCAAATGCAATCGGGACAGTGGTGTTAAGAGTTCAGCTTCTACCATCTCAACATCAGGAACCCGCTTCCAAATTACTGCGCGAGTATATTGATTTATGCGTTGCCATTGGCAAGGTTGACCTGACAAAACAGAATGAGCGGAAAAAATACAACGTGCAAATTACCCGGCTACAAACTGAACTCTGGTCACTGGCTGTGTTAGCCGCAAATGATGACCCACGCCCCGTGACAACCGGTGCATTTATTACGGCGCTTAATGAACTGATCGATAGCCAGGGAAAGCGAAATGCATTACTGCAGATGCATGTACCTGAAGTTGTCCTGCTTTTGTTATTTATTGTATTTATTTCTTCAGGCGGAATTTTAGGTTATTCCAGCGGACTCAGTGGCAAACGTATTATTGCACCAACCGCCCTGGTTTCATTTTTAATTGCCATGATTGTTTTTATTATTATTGACCTTGACCGACCCAAACGCGGTTTGATCCAGGTTGACCAGGGCATCATGCAGGAATTGCAGCAGGGCGATCACTAGCGAATAAAACAATTGTGGAAGCTTGGCGTTGTAATCTCAGAATCTGCAAGTAAGTTATTCGCGTTTACTTTCCAGAGTCATCACGCCAGCAGGTCTTTCAATGACGCAAGATGGGCCCGGCCACGTTCCTTGCTCTTGGCTTCATCTACCTTGCGGCCACCGCCCTGCCATTCAACATCTTCTTCTGGCAATTCGCTTAGAAAACGACTGGGTTCGCATTCCAGGTCTTCTCCATAACGACGGCGATGCACCGCGTGGGTAATGGTAAGTTCTTTCTGGGCGCGGGTAATACCGACATAGGCCAGACGACGTTCTTCTTCCAGGTTATCTTCCATAATACTGTTGCGATGCGGCAGAGTTTCTTCTTCCACACCCACCATGTACACGTAGGGAAACTCCAGTCCCTTGGCGGCGTGTAATGTCATGAGATAAACGGCATCACTTTGTTTTTCTTCATTGTTGCGTTCCAGAATATCCATAAGCGCCATGTGCGCTACAAGTTCTGCCAGATTTTCACCTTTTTCTTCCTTGTGTAGTTTGGATAACCAGTCGAGTAATTCATGCACGTTTTCCATGCGACGTTCCGCCGCTTTGAGATCACTGCATTGATCTTTTAACCAGTCTTCGTAACCGATTTCATTTACCAGACTACGCGCCACACCCACACCATCACCACGTGCCGCGTTGTCGCTCAATAAATTGATCCAGTTGGTGAAATTTTGCAGATTATTAAACGCACGTTCACTCAGGATTTCCTGCAAGCCAAATTCGAAACTGGCAGCGAATAAACTGATACCGCGATGGGTGGCATATTCACCCAGTTTTTCCAGGGTGCTGGCACCGATTTCACGGCGTGGTGTATTGACGATACGCAGAAATGCCGCATCGTCATCGGGATTGGCCAGCAAGCGCAAATAGGCCATGATGTCCTTGACTTCACCGCGCTCAAAAAATGAAGTGCCGCCACTCACCACATAGGGCACCTGCATTTCACGTAAATATTTTTCGAATATGCGCGACTGGGAATTGCCGCGATACAAAATGGCGTATTCGCTGTAACGACTGCGGGTCTGAAACATGTGGGTTTTCATTTCCACCACCACGCGTTCCGCTTCGGCTTCGGCACTGCTGCATTCGATAATGCGTATGGGATCACCCATGCCGAGATCGGACCAGAGTCGCTTCTCGAACACATGGGGGTTGTTGCTGATCAACTGGTTGGCACAGCGCAGAATGCGGCGGGTGGATCGATAATTCTGTTCCAGCTTGATGACTTTGAGATTCCTGTAATCTGTTTGCAGCGCCGCCAGGTTTTCCGGGCGTGCCCCGCGCCAGGCATAGACCGACTGGTCATCATCACCCACCGCAGTAAGTCGGGCATGGCTGCCCAGCAATAAGCGCACTAACTCGTACTGGCTAGCGTTGGTGTCCTGGTATTCATCCACCAGCAAATAGTGCATGCGATTTTGCCAGTGTTGCAGCGCATCCTGATCCTGACGGAATAACACCACCGGTTGCAAAATCAGGTCATCGAAATCCAGCGCATTATAGTCTTTCAACTGACGCTGATAAAGTTCATATAAACGGGCAAAGCGCAGATCGATATCATTCTCTGCATTAGCCAGTGCCTGTTCCGGCATGACGAAATCATTCTTCCAGCGCGAAATGCGCCAGCGCGCATCTTCCGCATCTTCGGTATTGCTGGCCAGATCCTGGGCATAAAACC